>VXWP01000082.1 GCA_009835325.1 Gemmatimonadota bacterium
TACCTGTACGGCTCGGGACAGGACCTCGACGGGGAAGGAACGGTTCGATGAAAGTCAAGGTCGGTTTCCTGGGAGTGACTCATCCGCATGCCCGTCCCCATTTCCGCACCCTGGAGCTGCTGGACGAGGTGACGGGTATCGTAGCCTGGGACGATGATAACGAAGCGCTGGAACGATTGCGGCGCGAGGACCATCCCAAGCTGGAGCCCGGACGGTCCACCTTCGACGGGATCATGGAGCGGGAGGACATACCCATCGTCGTATCGCTGGCAACGAACGACCGGAATCCCGAATGGGTGATCCGGGCGGCGAAGGCGGGAAAGCATATCCTGACTGAGAAGCCGGTCGCGGCCAGCAGCGTGGATATGGGATCCCTGCTCGACGCGGTTCGCGGCGCCGGGGTTCGCCTGGGGGTCTACTACACCTGGCGGTCTCACCCCATCGTCAATGATCTCAGGGCGTTGATCGACGCGGGCGTCATCGGAAAGCTGTTGTCCGTGGAAGGCAGGATGGTGACGTCCCAGGTCCGATTCCGCGACCCCACGCACTGGCTGTTCCAGAAGGGGATTGCCGGCGGCGGCATCTTAAGCTGGCTGGGCTGCCACTGGATCGACGCGATCCGGTACATCACGCGGGAAGAGGTCACGGCCGTTACCGCCATGGTGGATACGTTGAACGAGCAGCCCATCGACGTGGAGGATACGGCCGGGGTAATCATGCGGATGGGCAGCGGCGCGATCGCCACGCTTCACGCCGGATATCTCCTGCCCATCAGCCAGGCCGGGTACCTGTCGGGCAGCTACGACACCTACCTGGGTTTCCGCGGTCTGGAGGGCAACATTACCTGGTATCCCACCGCGGAGGACCGACCCGTCGTCGTCGAGAGTACATCGAAGGTTTGGAATGCCACGCCTCGACGTGAACTGAAGTACGTCGTCGCGGAATCCGAAGCATACGGGGGCAGGTACGGTCAGGATTTCGTCGGCCGGTTCATCGCCTCGGCCATGGAGAACGGTTCGGGCAATCCGCAAAGCCCGGACGAGCCGGACGGCCCGGACGGCCCGTACGATGACGGTGAGAACGCCCTGCGCGTGCTGCGGATCATCGAAGCCGCGTACCGGTCCAGCGAAACGGGCCGCATGGTTTCCCTGGAACAGGACCGGGAGGGTTAGGCGCTCATGGCTTCGATGCGTGACAGAGTGGTGGTGGTTACCGGTGCATCGACCGGTATCGGGCAGTCGGCGGCCGAGGCCTTTGCCCGCGAAGGCGCCACGGTCGTCCTGGCGGCCCGTTCCGAGGGCAGACTGGAACGCATCGCCGCGGACATCGAGAAGGCGGGTGGACGGGCAGTCCCCATGGCCGTGGACGTCACGGACCGGACCGCCGTGTTCGAAAAGATGAAAGAGATCGCGGCTTCCCAGGGAAGTATAGACGTGCTGGTCAACAACGCGGGAATCGGCCTGCTGAGTCCGGTGGACGGTATGGATCCGGAGGAATTGAAGCGGATCTTCGAGGTGAATTTCTTCGGCCTGATCTGGTGCACGCAGGCGGTACTGCCCCACATGATCAGGCAGCAAAGCGGCCGGATCGTCAATATCTCATCCGTCGCCGGCAAGCGGGCACTGCCTCACATCTCGGCCTACTGTGCGAGCAAATTCGCCGTGCAGGCCTTTTCGGACAGTTTGCGCATGGAAGTGGCCGAACACGGGATCACTGTTACGGTCCTGTGCCCGCCCCGGGTCGACACGACCTTCCACGACACGCCCCTGATGAGACAGAAGGGGCAGCGGATGAGCGCTCCTTCGATCTCCGCCGAATACGTGGCCGCGGCCATCGTCCGCGCCGCCCGCCGGGGAAGCCGGGAAGTCGTGGTCTCCTTCTACGGCAAGTTCTTCGTCTTCTTCCACTGGCTGTCGCCCCGCCTCCTGGAATGGATCATGAAGCACCTCTGGATGCGGCTTGACACGAAGAAGACCGAAAGGACGGGCGGGGAGGAAGGACCATGAAGTCCTGTCTGCGCTGAAGCCCGCCCCGAATCCTGCTCCGTCTATCCGTTCACCGATTTCGAAATCTCTTCGACCGCGCCGAGTATCTTATCCACTTCGGCCGCCGTGACCATGATGTGCATCGAGGCGCGGTTGGCGTCCCAGCCGACCTGCAGGTGGGTCACGCTGCGGATGTAGATGTTGTAATCCTCCAACAGCTTTGTATTCAGATCCCGCGTCGGCACCCCCTTGATTCGGAAGGGGATCAGACCCGCGTGTAACCTCGGGTCCTCGGAAGCGAATACCTCCACGCCGTCGATGTTGCGTAGCCCCATGGCCAGCTTGCCGGCCAGGTAGCGGATGCGGGCTTCGATCCCTTCAGGGGTCAGGTGGTTGTGAAAATCGAGCGCCGCGTTGACGGCTGTCCACTTCGCATAGCAGCTGGAACCCCGCCGCGTATACTGGCCGGCCGAGTTCATCCGCTCGAGCCACCGCTCGTTCGTGGAGAGATCTTCGCCGTACATGTTCTTGCCCGCGAAGGGCGTGGTCGAGGTGACGGGCTGAATCCGGTCGAACATGTCCTCTTTCACATAGAAGAAACCGGACTGCATGGAGGCCAGCATCCATTTGTGCGACGGGCCGGCGTACATGTCGCATCCGAGGTCGTGCATGTCGAGCTTGACCATGCCCGGTGGTTGGGCGCCGTCCACCAGCGTGATGACGCCCTTTGACCGCGCCATCTCGCAGATCTCCTTGACCGGCATGAACAGTCCGTCCGTGTAGTTCGTATGACAGAAGCTGAGCAGCTTGGTCCGTGGCGTGATCGCGGCTTCGAAGGCCTTCAGGAGGTCGTCCGGCGACTTCGGCGGGTGAAGCTTCGGGTCGGAAAGGTCGATGACGCCTACCTTCAGCTTGTCCCGGTGCGCCCGGTTCAGCACGGGGTTCGTGCCGGCACCGTGGCAGTGGTTGGTATAGAGGATCTCGTCCCCAGGTTCGAGAACGGGTCCGAAAGTACCCGTGATCATCCCGTCCGTAGTATTGTTCGCCAGGGCGAGTTCGTTGGGTTTGCAGCCGACGTACGCGGCGAATTTGGCCATGAACGCGTCGGCAAAGTCCATGGTATAGTGATTTAGCCTGAAATCCACGTAATCGTTGTTGAGGCGATTCAAGGCGTCGATCTGCGCCATGTGGACGCTGCGCGGCGAAGGTCCCCGCGTCCCGGTGTTCATGTAGGCGAGGTCCGGGCGGATCAGGAACTGTTTGGTGACCAGTTTCCAGAACTGCTCGTCATCGGGCGCGGCCGCCGCGCCCATGTCGTTCATGTCCACCGACGCACGGGCGGATTTCGTTCCCAGCGACAGCAGCGCGGCGCCTGCCAGCGTGCCGCCGAGAAAGCGGCCCAGGAAACCTCTGCGGTTGAGCGCCGCCAGTTCCCTGGGATCTTCGAATCTCGGATCGAAGTTCAGATCCGGTGAGAGGGGGTTCATGGGAGTACCTCCGAATCCGCCGTCCGCAACCGGCGCTGCACCGGGTGGTTCCAGCACGGTATTCATCCGGTTGAAGGCGGTCATGATAAGCTGGGGAAGAGATACTCTTATTTATGCGTCACGGCCCGATTTTAAGCAACCTGTTTTTGATTCGAAGGCTAAGAAATCACTTGACAAGGCACCCCCCTTCCGTATATTTGCCCGAAGGAGCAAATCCTTTAATCCTCATCCCCAACAACCTATGCGCGACCACCGACCAGGCATCCCACCGTCTTTGCCGGTGCCGTGTATTCATTGAGGTTGTCAGGGAGACCATTTCTTCCTATGAAGGGCAGGAGTGTCAGTATGGAACGCGGCACGGTAAAGTGGTTTAACGAACGCAAGGGGTTCGGATTCATCGCGCGAGACGATGGGGACGATGTGTTCGTTCACTATTCAGCGATCGTCGCGCAGGGATTCAAGACGCTGAATGAAGGCGATGAAGTCACCTTTGACATTACTGAAGGTCCCAAGGGACTCCAGGCCGCTAACGTAACCAAGGTGTCCGGTTAGAGACGCCTGCACAGCACAGCACGCAAGTGTGATAGCCCGTGAACTGATCCGCACAGTACACGGGCTATTGTGTATCGAAGGACGCGCTGCCAACGGACCGACCCCTTACGGACCCGCCCGAACGCCGGGCGCTCAGGAGATGCCAGTATGCCCGGCAGAGACTCGCCTGTTCCGGTAACCGACTTCGACACGCCCTCCCTCGAGTTTGACTTCCCCCGCCTGAGCATCGGATTCGCCGAGTACGACGAAGGCCCGACCGGATGTACCCTCTTCCTTTTCGACGAAGGCTTCGTCACGGCCGTCGACGTGCGCGGCGGCATGCCCGGCGTGGTCGAATTCGAGTACCAGTTCCACCACGCCATTTGCTTCGCAGGGGGTTCGTTGCACGGGCTGGAAGCCGTGTCCGGCGTGCGGGCCGCCCTGACCGCTGCAGCGGCGCCAAGCAATCCCCCGCCCCTCCCGCTCGTCGCCGGTGCGATCATCTTCGACTGGTTCAACCGGAAGGGTTTTGTGTATCCGGACAAGGCGCTCGGCAAAGCGGCCGCGGAGGCGGCGTCACCGGACCGGTTCTTCTACGGCCGGCGCGGCGCGGGACGCTGGGCGGGCGTCGGCCAGGGAGGCGCTTTTCGCGAGATCGGCGCGACGAAGATCGCCGTTTTCACTGTGGTGAACGCCCTGGGTGACATCGTGGACCGCGAAGGCCGGGTCCGCACGCGGGATCATCGTCATCCCTACGACAAGCTGGAAGCGCGCCTCGCCAGGGGCTCGAAATCCAGGTCCGACCAGATGGGCAGGCATACCACGCTGACGCTGGTCGTGACCAACCAGAAATGGACCCAGGGGGAACTGAACCAGATCGGCAGGCAGGTCCACGCGTCCATGGCCCGGGCGATCCAGCCCTTTCACACGACGCGGGACGGGGACGTGCTGTTTACGGCGACGACGGGCGAGGTGGAGAACAGGCGCCTGAAGAGCACGACCGATTTCGGGATGATCGCCTCGGAACTGGCCTGGGACGCCGTGCTGAACAGCCTGGGAGCGTGATTGCCTCGAGCCGGTTACTGGACGCCGGCGCGGCTTGAACCCCGGTCACCCGGCCGGTCACCGGGCGAGGTTCTCGTAGATTGCGCGGGCTTCCCGGAACTGGCCGATCACGTGATCGATTTCCTCTTGCGAACGCCAGCCTGGATGTGCTTCGGCCATTTCGATGAGCCGGTCGATCCACCGGACGAAGTACCGGGCGGAATCCGGGTTGCGGATCGGGTCGTCGCCCGCGTAGACCCGAATGGACTGGGTGGTGGCCAGCGGATAGCGGTCGTCGATGGGATGGGTCCACGGGGCGCCCTCGGCCTGGAGGGTGTACCATCCGCTGTCTCGAACGGTCATCTCATCCTCGAAAACCGCTTCCGTACCTTCCCCGGACAGCGGGATCTCCTTCAGAATCCGGCCGTTCCGGTAGACCGTAACCTTCTCGAGGGGTACGATGCTCCGGACGGTGCCCCGCAGCGTGATTGCACCGCCCTCCTTCGGAAGCCGGATGACCTCGCCGGGCATCGCATCGTCGATGGTGAATTCAAGCAGCGGTCCATTGGTGGCGAAGGTCCGTCCGGCCCGCAGCGCCGACAGCCAGGCGTCCCAAGACAGGATCTTGTCGCCCAGGTAGACGTAGGACCGCACCTGTCCGACGATGGCGGTGCGGTACATGCTGCTGATGGAGTCCTCCCCGCCCGTCAGCACGATGTTGATGTCGTTGTTGAGCAGGTGATGCCACACGTCGAGTACGGCGTGGCCCGCCCCCGAGATCTCGAGGGCTTCCACGGTACCCAGCGCCGCGTCCACGGGAAAGGCCTTGGCGCTGCCGAGCGTCGGGTTCTCGCCGCCCAGTGGATCGGCCTCGCCGAAATAGGGATGGACGTATGCCCTGAATGCGTCCTGCTCACCGGCAAGCCTCAGCATATCCGTGTTTGACGGGTACAGGCTGTATATCGCGGTGCCCTCGTAACCGGACGCGAAGGGCGACAGGAGGAAGTCCGAAAGCCCGATGAAGTATACATGCCCGTGGAAAGCGGGCCGGTACTCCTCGCCCACGTGCAGGATGTGGTCCGGCGTGGAAAGGGCGTCGGGCTTGCCCGTGAAGAACTGGTAGTCGAGCATGCGGTTGTCCTTGTTGGCCACGAGCTCGTTGACCACGGACTGGTCCTCCGCCTCCGACATGTGCATCAGGTTCTCCAACGTGTTGTGCAGGTCCCCCGCGTAGTTCATGTGAATGTGGGTGCTGCCGCTGTACCATCCCTTTTTCCGCAAATCCGTCATGCGCCGCAGCGTCAGGGCCACGGCAGTGGTCTTCCCGTCCTCGATCTGGACGGTCGCGCTGGCGGGATGGAATTCGAAGCCCTTCATGGCTTCCACGGTCAGCGGTCCGGTCGGGACGTCCAGGATGAAAGATCCGGGTGCGTGAAAGAAGTATTCCCGGAGCCGGCCGACGCGGTGGTACGCGCCTTCCGCGGCATAGGACTTGCCGTCGGATGCCCGGGCGTATACGCGGGCCGTGACCGGTTTACCCGAGTCGCCGTCCAGCACGGTGACCGCCGCCCGGCCGTGGGGACCGCGCCAGCGCTTCTCCTCGATGACGATGTCGGTCAGCCTGCCGCCCACGGTCTCCATGATACGCAAGCCCGGCAGGCCGTTTTCATTGGTGATGTAGGCAATTCTGGACCCGTCCGGCGACCAGCGAGGATAGAAATCGTCCCAGTCTCCGAAGGTGATCTTGTAGGGATGGCCCCCATCGGCGGGCAGCAGGTAGAGTTTCGTGTACTGGCCGCCTCGGTGAGAAGCGTACACGAAGCGCGACCCGTCCGGCGACCAGTGCGGCCGGGTCCGGTACAGCGTCTGTTCTTCGAGTACGATACGGGCCCGGTCGATGCCGAACGGTTCGACGGGCATCCGCCAGACGGCGCCGGATCCGAGGGGAATGCCGCGGTTGCCGATGAACATCAGCTCACTGCCGTCCGGCGACCAGCTCGGCTCGATGTGGAGGTCATAGGCGCCGAAGTACAGGCGGCTCCTGCCATAGTCGTTGTCGCGGGTCAGCTGGATCGGGTCTCCGGCCGCGCCGCCGTCCGCCATGTCCTGCACGAAAATGTTGAAATAGCCGTTGGGTTCCGTGGACACGTAGGCCAGTCTGGAACCGTCGGGCGACCATGTGGGATCGAGGTAAAGGTGATCCCCCGTCTTCAGCGGCCGGGAAACCCCGGTTTCGACGTTCAGGACCATGAGATCGATCGTCCGGTTGTCGGTTTCCGCCGTGTAGGCGATCCATGCGCCGTCGGGCGACCAGGCCGGTGAGGAGTCGTAGGTTTCGTTGTCCGTGAGTTCGTAAGCCGTGCGTTCGCCCAGTCGCATACGCCATATCGATCCGTGCAGCGCGAAGGCCAGTGTCTCGCCGTCGGGGGACCATGCCGGCCGGCGGGGCGTGG
The DNA here is from genome assembly GCA_009835325.1 of Gemmatimonadota bacterium. Taxonomy (NCBI): domain Bacteria; kingdom Pseudomonadati; phylum Gemmatimonadota; species Gemmatimonadota bacterium. The sequence goes on from VXWP01000082.1 coordinate 7,501, forward strand.
TCGTGGAAGGCGGCGGCAGGTAGAAGTTGTGCATGTAGTTGCCGCCGGTGCGGGCAGCCTGGTAGGCCGTGGGAGGAGGCTGCTGGGCTACCGTACCGCCAGCCGTCGCGATGAAGCCGGCGGCGAGGACGAGGCGCAGGGACGCGGATATCCGCTGGATCATATTGTAACACCTCCAAGCGCCTTCTCCACTTCGGATTCCCACGTGCCGTCCACGCGAACGCCGTACTCCGCCACCCCTCCCGTTGCCCGTGGTCCGGTGACATAGGGCCGGTAGTCGCGGCCGTCCGCGATGAGTTGCTCCGGCGCGTAGTCCGCGCGCAGAAAGTGGAAGGCGATGCCTGCGCGGGACCGGTCCGTCCGGTTGTGGCCGGTACAGTGCGCGGTTCCGTAGCAGAAGAACAGGGCGCCGCCCGCTTTTAGTTCGATGGTGTCCGCCTGTTCCTCCGGCGGATAACAGCGGATGTGGTGATCGCTGTAGGGGTCCCGGCGGTGCTCGTAAGGTGTCCGGTAACTGCCGGGAATCACCTGCATGGTGCCGTTCTCGACGGTGGCGTCGTGCACTGCGATCCACATGGCCGTTCCCATGAGCGGATCACGGATCTTGAAATAGGCGTTATCCTGGTGCCAGTGGGTGCCCATGCCGTCTCCGCCCGGCTTGAGAAAGACCTGGTCCAGGTGGAGAATAAAAGGATCTCCGATCAACTGGGAGATGGCACCGGCCACGTCGGGCTGGAACGGAAGAGCCCTGAACAGGTCGCTGTGCCGGTACATCGGGCACAGTTGCAGATTGCGCTGCGTGGTGGACGTCGTCTTCCCGTCGCCCTCCGTGGCGACGTTGCGCAGGGCGCCGTCTTCCATGAGACGATCGATCTCGGCCTGGAGGGCCCGGGTTTCCCGGTCCGAGAAGAATCCCGGTCTGGCCACGTAGCCGTGGGTGCTGAAATGGGCGACTTCGTCGCTTGTCAAAGTCATCTTCTGGAAGTCCTTTATCTGTGGAGATTATCTGTGGAGGATTTTTGCTGGTTCGTTCGGTGTCTGAAACGCATGCGGACCGGCAGGTATGTGCACTATGACCAACCCGGGCTTCCATAGTCAAGCGGAAGATGGCCTACACGCCAACCGGGGTTGTTTCCGAAATCGCCTCGTTTCCGAAACGTTCGATGGCTTCCAGGGTTTCGCGCACATCGTCCCAGGTCGTGTTATGGTTGACGATGCAAAGCCTGAGTGTAAACCTGCCGCGCAACAGGGTCGATGACATGAGGGCGCGGTCCTCCCAGAAGACGCGGACGAGCACTTTTCGGTTGATCTTCTCGAGCGATCCCTCATCGAGGTCCGTAGCGTCGGGATTGACGCGGAAGCACACGATACCGAGGGAAGACGGCAACAACAACTCCATGGTCCCGCTGTTCCGGATATACGCCTCGGCCTGCTTGGCAAGCTCCATGCCTTTGGATACGGCGTTTCGGAATGCAGCCATTCCAAAGGTCTTCACGGACACCCAGATTTTCAGGGCCCGTACCGACCGGCTCAATTGCAAGCCCCGGTCCGAGAAGTTGGGATGATTCGCGCCCCATATCGTATCCTGGAGGATATCGTGCCGTACGGCGAATGCGCGCTCGAGGTTTCTCAGGTCCTTCACCATCAGGCAACCGGCTTCGTAGGGTTGAAAGAACAACTTGTGCGCGTCCAGACCGATGGAGTCCGCGCGTTCCATGCCGCGCAGGAGGTCCTTCCCTCGTTCGGTGATCACCGTAAAACCGCCGTAGGCGGCATCGACGTGGAGCCAGATGCCGTCCGCCTCGCAGAAATCCGCCAGGGATTCGAGCGGATCGATCGCGCCTGTACTGGCCGCCCCGGCGTTGGCGCAGACCGCCACTGGGTTGAATCCCGCGGCCCGGTCCTCCGCCACCGTACGCTTCAGCGCCTCCGGATCCATCCGAAAAAGCCCGTCGGTAGGGATCAATCGCACGTATTCGGATCGTATGCCCATGATCCTGGCTGCCCGCACCAGCGCGCTATGGCTCTGGTCGCTCATATAGACCGTGCCGCGTTCGGGAGCGCCGGCGGATTCCCGTGCCGCGACCAGGGCTTCCAGGCTGGCCGCGGAGCCTCCGGAAGTCATCAGGCCTCCGGCGGTGTCCGGATACCCCAGCCAGCGTCGGATCCAGTCCATGACCACCAGTTCCATCTGGCTCGCACCACTGGATGTGAGCCAGGTACACTGGTTGACGTGGTATGCGGAGACCATGAAATCAGCCAGTATGCCGGGCCAGGTCGGCGCCGACGGGATGAACGCGAAGGATCGGGGGTGATCGAGGCGGGCGCCCAGGGGGAGGATATCCTTTGCCGCCCTCCCCAGGACCTCCAGCGCGGGACTGCCGCCTTCGGGCGGATCCTCCATGAGCTGATCTTCCAGTTCCTTCTTGAACTCGCCGTCCCAGGCTTGTTCATCCGGAAGATTCCTGATACGTTCTATAATGAGTTCCGCAGTCCTGGTCGCGAGCTCGAGCATGGCGTCCGGGTCCATCTGGAGGCTGTTGGACGCGTCCGCACTTGATGCCGCCTGCTGATTTTCGAGATTCTCCCGAGCCACTTTCGACCTCTTCTGATTCCCGTATTGCTCGATGCTGCTTATCGCTCAGTGCCACATGTCGTTCAGTGCCACGAATTCAGGTACGCCCTCTGTTCCGGCGTCAACTCGTCGAGGGCCAGTCCCATGCTCGCGAGCTTCAGGCCGGCGATCTCGCGGTCGATCTCATCCGGCAGGGTGTGTACGCCGGGTGTCATCTCCTCGTGCCGGGCGGCCAGGTGCTCCGCCGCAAGGGCCTGGTTGGCGAAGGACAGGTCCATGACCGCGGCGGGATGTCCCTCGCCGGCCACCAGGTTGACCAGCCGGCCCTCGCCGAGGAGATACAGTCTCCGGCCGTTCGCCAGTACGTACTCCTCCACCCATGGACGCAGGGACTGTCGCTCGACCGCGAGGGCGTCCAGGGCTTGCACGTCGATCTCCACGTCGAAATGTCCAGCGTTGGCCAGCATGGCGCCGTCTTTCATGGTTTCCAGGTGGTCGCGGCGAATGACCCCGCGGTTTCCGGTCACGGTGACGAACAGGTCGCCCAGGGCGGCCGCCTCGGCCATGGGCAGTACCCGGAATCCTTCCATGACAGCTTCCAGGGCCGCGACGGGGTCCACTTCCGTTACGATGACCTGACCGCCCAGCCCCCTGGCCCGGGACGCCACGCCCCGTCCGCACCAGCCGTAGCCGCACACCACCACGGTTTTGCCCGCGATCAGCGTGTTGGTGGCCCGGAGGATGCCGTCGAGCGCGCTTTGCCCCGTGCCGAACCGGTTGTCGAATTGATGCTTGGTTTTTGAATCATTGACCGCGATGACCGGAAAGGTCAGATCGCCGTTCCGGACCATGCTTTGGAGCCGGTTTACGCCCGTGGTCGTCTCTTCCGTTCCGCCGATGATGCGATCCAGTTCCCGGCGGTGGTCCCGATGCGCCGTGGTTATCAGGTCGGCCCCGTCGTCCAGCAGGAGATCCGGCTGCGCATCCAGCACGGTGTGCAGGTGCCGGTTGAAAGTACCGGAGTCTTCCCCCCTTTTCGCGAATACGGGCACCCCGTGATGCGCGACCAGGCTGGCCGCAACGTCGTCCTGCGTGCTCAGGGGATTGGATGCGCAGACGATGGGTTCCGCGCCACCCGCCTTGATCGCCGTGACCAGGTTGGCCGTCTTGGTCGAAATGTGCAGGCACACGCCGACGCACAGGTCGCGAAGAGGTTGTTCCCGCTCGAACCGGTCTTTTATCGCGCGCAAGACCGGCATCTGGCGGGCATCCCATGCCATGCGCGCCGCGCCGGCTTCGGCGAGATCGGGATCGCGGATGTCAGATTCCATGGCTACTGTCATTATGGCTTCCGGCGTATAGCGCGTCAAGGTTATTACAGAAAGCAAATATTCGTGTTACTTTATTTACTTGATACAAATCAGACCCCCTGCCGCGGCGCCTCCATATGCCCTTGACATCAAGGGACTTAAACGACTAACATGGTGAGATTTCAATTCACGGTAAGTGACTGATTTTTAGCGTTTTACACGGACCGTTCTTCCTATCCTCCGATCGTTCGGATACCCCATGCTCGACCTCTCCAGAAAACGACTCAACCGTACCATCCTCACCCTCGCATGGCCGGCCATTCTCGAAAACCTGATGCACACGACGGTGTACATCGTCGACAGCATCTTCATCGGTACCCTCGGCACGCTGGCTTTCGCCGCCGTCGGCCAGAGTTCCATGATCCTCTTTACCGTGGTTTTCGTGTTCTACGGGATCGGGGTGGCGACGGGGGCCGTCGTGGCGAGAAACCTGGGCCGGGGCGACCAGAAGACGGCCTGCGAGGCCGCCGGCCAGGGGATCATTCTCGGAACATCCATCGGATTGATGGTGGCCGCGCTGGGCCTGATGTTCGGCGAGGATCTCATGGTGTTCCTGGGTACCGAGCCGGACGTCGTCGAACGTGCCCAGGAGTACATGCCGATCGTCTTCGCCTTCAGCGTGCTGCGTCTTTTCATCTACACCAGCAGCGGGATCCTGCGCGCGGCCGGCGACACCAAGACGCCCATGTGGATCACGGGTATCATGAACGTATACAACATCTTCGCCGACTGGGTGCTGATTTTCGGCATCGGGCCCTTCCCGGAACTGGGCATAACCGGCGCGGCCCTGGCCACGGGCACGGCCTACGTCCTGGGCGCCGCCCTGCTCATGTACAGGCTGTTCCGCCGTCACGCGAGATTCAGGCTGTGCGGCAGCGACATCGGGAATATCAGATCCGAGCACCTGCGGACCATCATACGGATCGCCGTGCCGAATCTCGGAGAGCAGTCCGTCATGCAATGCGCCTATTTCTCGTTCATGTGGATCGTGACCAGCCTGGGTACGACGGCGCTCACGGCGCATTTCATGACCATACGGGTGGAGATGGTATCCTTCATGCCCGTATTCGGACTTTCCATGGCCGTGGCCACCGTGGTCGGACAGAGCCTGGGCGCCGAGCGCCCTGAAATCGCCGAGCTCGCCGTGAAGAAGGCCGCACGAATCGGCCTGATCGCCATGAGCGCCCTGGGCCTCATCTTCGTCGCCGTGCCCGGCCTGCTCGTCGGCATCTACAGCCCGTCGCCGGAAGTGTATGACCTGGCCGTGCTCTGCGTGCGTGTCGCCGCCCTCGAACTGCCGACGTCGGCTTTGCTGATGATCTATACCGGCGCCATGCGGGGCGCGGGAGACACCGTTAGCCCCATGCTGATCAGCATATTCGGCGCGATCTTCCTGCGGATCGGCATGATGTACGTGCTGGTGATCGAACTGGGATGGGGGTTGCCGGGGGTCTGGTACGGTACGGCGCTGGACTGGGGAATCCGGCTGGTGATCGCCTGGTTCCTGTTCCGGCGGGGACGGTGGAAGAGGATAAAGATCTAGGGGGGGTATGAATCGATGCGGGTAGTATTGCAGCGCGTCTCCAGCGCTTCCGTTGAAATCGACGGCGCGGTAACCGGAGAAATCGGTCCCGGTCTCGTACTGCTCCTCGGTATTGCGAAGGACGATGCGCCGGAGGACGTGGAGTACGTCGTCAACAAATGCGCCGGACTCCGGATTTTCGGCGACGATCAGGGGAAGATGAATCGTTCTCTGCTCGACGTGGGGGGCGAAGTGCTGGCCATTTCGCAGTTTACCCTGTTCGGAGATACCCGCAAGGGCCGCAGGCCCAGTTTCGAAAGCGCCGCGCCGCCCGAACACGCCGAACCGCTCTACGAGCTGGCGGTCGAACGCCTCAGGGAACAGGGCATACGGGTCGCCACCGGCCGTTTCGGCGCCTACATGGAAGTGTCGCTGGTCAACGACGGGCCCGTGACCTTGACCGTCGAGTCCCGCCGATGAAGCAGATCGTCCTGGCCTCTTCCTCGCCCCGTCGGTCCAGCCTGCTCCGGCAGATCGGGATAACCTTTGAAATCGTGCCGCCGGACGTCGACGAATCCCGATATTCCTTTGAAGGCGACCCTTCCGGTACCGCAGAACGGCTCGCATTGGCCAAGGCGAAGAGCGCCGCCGGCCGGGTCGATGCCCGTGACCGACTGGTACTCGGGGCCGACACGGTGGTCCTGTTCGAGGACGAGATCATCGGCAAGCCGAAAGATGCGGAGGACGCCTGCGCCATGCTGCAAAAGCTGGCCGGCCGTTCTCACCGGGTACTCACGGGCTTTGCCCTGCTGGATCCGCGGACGAACCGGGCGGTGACGGCGCACGAGTGGACTGCGGTCTCCATGCGCGAACTGACCAACACCGAAATCCGCGCGTACGTGGATACGGGCGAACCCCTGGACAAGGCGGGGTCCTATGGCGCTCATGCCCTGGGCGCCGGTCTCATCACCCGCGTGGAGGGCTGTTTCTACAACGTGATCGGCCTTCCCCTCGCCCGATTGCTGATGACGCTTAAAAACTTCGATGACCTGGCGACGTGACCAGGGTCGCATCGCCGTAACATGGGTCGTATCGTCGTGATTGGGGACGCCACCAAAGGCTTAGAACCGACCGGGTAACGCCATGGCCGATTTCAGAGGACACGTCTGGGGTGGTTTCTTCGCCACGCTCATCTCCCTGGCGCTCTGTGTCGCCGGGCTGTGGTGGATGGAGCTGCTCGATCCTTACTGGACCCTGGACGTCTGGCCACAGGTGCTTCTGCTGCTTTTCATCGGGTTGTTGTCGGCCTGTTTTCCGGACGTGGACACCGAGAGTAAATCGCAGCGGCTGTTCTACCGCCTGTTGATTCTGCTGGACATCTGGTTTATCTTGATCGGGGATTACAGGACGGCGGCCCTGCTGGGACTCGGCGCCATGCTGCCGTTGCTCGGAAAGCACAGGGGATGGACCCATACCTGGCTGGCCATGTTGCTGGTGCCCGCGCTGTTCCTGCTCGTCCCCATGTACCTGAAAGGGTCCGTTGAGTCCTTTCCGATCGTCTGTTACATCGTATCGGTCTCGGCCTATGCCAGCCACCTGGTGCTCGACGGATATATAGAACAGACGGGCCGGCGTATCCGACGCCTGGTCGCGGGAAGCTGAGCGCGGGAAACCGAGCCGGGGAAGCGATCGAAACTGAGCGCGGGAAACTGAGCGGCGTCCGCCATCAATACCGAGCGGCGTCCGCCATCGAACCGGAGATAACATGAAAAGCGCACTGGAAATCGCCATGGAGAAGACCGCCGGCGCACAGCAGGGCGGCAAGCTGACGGACGAGCAGCGTAAGGGGATCGCCGACCTGGAGAAGGAATACCAGGCCAAAATCGCGGAACAGGAGATCATGGTCGAATCGAAAATCAAGGCGTTGGCGGCACAGGCGCAGGGCCACGAGTTCCAGCAGCAGGTACACGCCCTGCGGGAACAACTGGTCCAGGAGCGGGAACGCCTGGAATCGGAGAAGAATGCGAAAATACAGGCAGTCCGCGATCGGAGATCCTGACATGGCAAAGAAGCGTCTGCGCGTCGTCCTGATCGGCTGCGGAGGCAACATGCGGGCCGCCCACGTGCCGCGCATTCAGGCTGACGGGGAGGTCGAAATCGCGGCGGTTGCGGATACCTCGGAAGAAGCCGCCCGGGCGTTGATGGACCGATGGGGCCGCCCGGTGCCCTGCTACGCCGACTATCGGGACATGATAGAGGGTCACCGGCTCGACGCGGTCATGGTGAGTTCACCCCATGCCCTGCACTACGAGCAGGTGGACTATGCCCTGGATCAAGGTCTGCACGCACTCGTCGAGAAGCCGCTCACCATCTCGTCCAGCCATACGCGCGCCTTGATCGGGAAGGCGGAAGAAAAGCGCCGGATCCTGCTGGTGAGCTACCAGCGCAATTTCATGGCGCCCCATGTCTATGCCCGGGAGCTGATTCGGAAGGGCTCCATTGGTGAGGTGCGCGGCGTCGTGGCCTACGTCACGCAGAACTGGGGCGGCACGCGCGGGTGGCGGCTCGACCCGGTCCTGTCGGGCGGCGGCATGTTCCTCGATACGGGCAGTCACCTGGTGGCTTCCACGCTGTGGATTACGGATCTCAAGCCCCTCGAGGTGAGCGCATTCCTGGACAAGGCCGGGAGGGACGTGGATATCAACATGGTGGTGGCGGTACGGTTCAGGGACGGCGCATACGGCACGCTGAATACCTTCGGAAACGCTTCCCGCCATGACGAACGCATCGCGATACACGGCAGCGAAGGAAGCCTCGTCTTCCACCTGCACCAGTGGCAAGTCAAGTCGGTCCTGTTGAACGACGAGCCGCTGAAGATCCCGGCGAGGATCCGGGAGGACACGCCGGACGCCGCGTTCTTCCGCATGATCCGCAACGGCGGGAAGGGGTATGAGCCTCCCCATTTCGCCCTGGCCGTTTCCCAGGTCAGCGAGGCGGCCTACCGGTCGGTGGAAGCAGGAAAACCGGTTCAGGTCGCCGAGTAGTTCCGGGCGCGGCTGGAACCAGGAGAATCAGCAGAGTCAGGAGCACCAGGAGACCGTACATGAGTGCGACAGGACGTCTGGCGGAGAAGCGGGCGGTCGTCACCGGAGCGGGGAGCGGTATCGGCCGCGCCATCGCGCTGAGACTCGCGCAGGAAGGCGCGCACGTGGCGGCCGTGGACATCGATCGCGACAGCGCTGAAGCTACGGCGGACCGGATCCGTGACGGCGGCGGCACCGCGGCGGCATTGACCGCCGACCTGGTCCAGGTCGACCGCATCGTACCCATGATCGACGAAGCCGTTTCCGCCCTGGGCAGGCTGGATATCCTGGTCAACAACGCGGGACGGGTTGAAATCAAGCCCTTCCTCGATCTGACCGAGACGGAATGGGACCAGGTCATCGATCTCAATCTGAAAGGGACGTACTTCTGCATGCAGGCGGGGGCCCGCCAGATGATCCGGCAGGGCGGCGGCGGCCGTATCATCAACATGTCCTCCATCTCGGGCAGACACGGCCGGGCCGATTCGAGCGCATACGCCGCCAGCAAGATGGCCGTCATCAGCATCACGCAGTCCGCGGCCCTGGCGCTGGCGGATCACGGGATCCTGGTCAACGCGCTGTGCCCGGGCGTCGTGGCCACGCCCATGTGGGACCACATCGACGAGGACCGCGCCCGCCTTTTCGGATACGAGCGGGGGACGGCCCGGGCCCGGCTCGTGGAGAAGATCCCCCTCAAACGGGTCTCCGAGCCGGAGGAGATCGCCGCTGCCGCGGTCTTCGTCGCCTCCGACGAGAACACGCTGATCACCGGCCAGGCGATCAATGTCGACGGCGGCATGGAAATGAACTGAAACCGGGGACGGCGCTTGCAGGACGGCAGCAAAGCAGCCGTCCGGGTTTGATCTTGACAGTGCGCACCGCCCGCCGTATACTCGGTAGGTTCCTTTTTACAGCCAGTTCAGGTACATCGCATCGGCCGGCATGGCCTGTACAGCCTGCATAGCCATCGTGGCCGCCATAACCCGCACAGGCAAGACTCCATCAGAAAGACACCATCAATGGATCCAAGAAGACGCGAAAGACTCTCCAAGCTCCTCTCCCTGATACTCCGGCATAAACCCGAAAGATTCGACATAACGCTCGACGAAAGGGGATACGCTTCGATCGACGAGATCGTGGAGGCCATCCAGGAGAAGTTCGATCTGCTGGCGAGGGATGAAATCCTCGAGATCGCCGACGGCGCCGAGAAGAGAAGATTCGAGGTGGAGGAAGACCGCATCCGGGCGCGTTACGGACATAGTTTTCCCATCGACCTGGGGCTGCCTCCCGCGGACCCGCCCGAGTACCTCTATTACGCGACCGTACCCGCGCGGGCCTCGGTCATCACCAATGGCGGACTGACGCCCAGCGACCGCCAGTACGTCCACCTTTCCCTTTCCGAAGATATCGCCGCACAGGTAGCCAGGAACCAGACGGATACGCCGGTCGTCTTCCGCATCAATGCGCGGCAGGCCACCGAAGCCGGCGTGAACTTCTACGATCGCTCTCCGGTCATCCTGACCACGGGCGTGCCCTCCGAGTTCATCGATGTGCTGCAGGAGGCCCCGCCGCCTCCCGCCGAGTTCGGCCGCCGGAAGCGGAAGGCCCCTCCGCGCAGATAACATGCGCCGCCTCGTCCTCCCCTTCCTCGGCCTGCTGCTCGCCATCTGCCTGCTGTTGTTCGACCTGACCATTCTGTGGTCGGGGCGCACCGCCATACGCCCCGTGATGCAGAAGGGTGTCGCCCTGGGGGTGTTCAAGGCCTCGGAGGGGATGTCCTACTACCGGTCCTCCCTGGAAGACATCGCGGCCCTGGGCGCTTCCCACCTTTCCGTCCCCGTATTCATCCTGCAGGATTCCGTGGATTCCGTCACCCATTTCACCCGCCCGTCGGACGGCGCCACGGGGGAACAGCACGAACGCGTGATCCGGGAAGTCATCGACTACGCCCACCGGATGGGGTTGAAGGTCATGCTGACGCCCATCGTCAACCTGGACCGCCCCGGCGAGAGGGAATGGCGTGGCACCATAGCACCGGGCGATTGGGAGGCGTGGTTTGAAAGTTACCGCGGAATGGTCCGCCATTACGCCCGGCTGGCCGCGGAAATGGATGTGGAGTATCTGAGCGTGGGTACCGAGCTCGTATCGGCCGAAAGGTTCACCGGGCAATGGAGGGAGACCATCGCCGAGGTGCGTGGGATCTTCCCGGGACAACTCACCTATTCCGCGAACTGGGACCGGTACGACCGGGTCGCTTTCTGGGACGACCTCGACTTCGCGGGGATATCGGCTTACTACGAACTATCGGAATCCGAGGATCCCACGGTGGAACAACTGGTCTCCGCCTGGCGTCCGGTCAAGGCGGACCTGCTGCGTTGGCAGGCCCGGTGGAACAAACCCCTTTTGTTCACCGAAGTCGGATACATGAGCCAGTCCGGTGTCGCCGCCCATCCGTGGAACTACGTGTCGGAGAAGCCCCTCGATCTGGAGGCGCAGCGGCGTTGTTACGAGGCCCTGCGGCTGGCCTGGGAAGGGGAAGAGCGGTTTGCCGGCCTGTACCTTTGGATCTGGGAACCGGACAAGCGGGGTGGGCAGGACCGGGGATACAATTTCGCGGGTAAACCCGCGGAAGAGGTCGTTCGCGACTGGTACCACAGCGTGCCGGACAACGCCAACGTCCTCGATTACGCCGTCAACGGCATGGAACGGTTTCTGCGGTCCCTGCGGCAGGGACTATGAGGAGGCCGGCGCCGCGTGACCACCGTAGCCAAGGGTCTCCACGTCCCGGTGCAGGCGTTCCAGTACCCGGGACCTGACCTCTTCGAAGAGTTCACGGGTCAGGAAACGCACACCGGGCAGATCGCCCTTGCCCTGACCAATGAAGACGTCGGCCGGCATGTCGTATTCGTCCGGGGTGATCCCCTGTTTCTGCTCAAGGGCGAAACCCAGGATATGGGCCCGGTAGGTGGCGTCCAACACCCGCTCGGCCGAGAAGGGCACCCCGAAGACGGACTCTATGCCTTCGCTGACCTGGTCCGGCGGGGCCATGGTGAACAGGCAGCCCCCGTGCAGGTCCTTGTTCACCATCTTCCAGCCTTCTTCGGTGATGTTGTGGACCCAGTAATCGGCGGAATCGGGCTTGCAGTCCGGGTCCATCACGTACAGCAGAAAGGTGCGCATGGACATGTGGCCGCCGGCCACGGCGAAGGGATAGCCCGGATTGGTCTGACCCAGGTAGGCGGAGAACTCGACCCCCTTGGCATGCATGGCGAAGGCCTTTCCGCCGATCTCTTCGGCGATCGCCTGGACGCCCTTGCCGAAGAGAGGTTCGCGTCCGTAGGCGATATCCTCCTTGAGTCGCCGGGCGCCTTCCGCGTCGCCGAAGGTGACGCCGCCCGCGACGGTTCCGTTGCCCCGGGCATTGTAATCCATCAGGAAGGAGATCACGACGTTGGCCGAAATGGTATCGAACCCCAGGTCGTCGTCCAGCCGGGCAAGCTCCAGGTTGTCATGGGGATCCAGAATGCCCAGGTTGGCGCCGGACAGTTCCATGGGTTCGAACTCGAATCGGCCCAGGTACTCTCCGTGGTTCCTTCGGGCCTTACGCCAGTCGGGATCCTTGCCGCCTTCCGGGACGTCGTAGAAGTCCTGGTGGCAGGTAATCTGGCAGCCGTAGCAACTCTTGTCGATGACGATGAAATCGTCCGATTCCCGCATGGTCTCCAGGTGTACGGGGACGGCTACGTTCTCGCCGGGCGGCTCGAAGTTTCGGTAAGGCAGCACCCCGAATCCGTCGAGTATCTTGCTGTTCTTGCCCGTGCCGCCCAGCCCGTTCCGGTTGTGCGGATGGCGGTATCCCCGGCTCTGCTCACCTCTTCCGATCTCGTTGTTGATGACCTTGAGCCGGTCATCGCCCTTGCGGTAATAGTCGTTCTCCGCCCTGGCCACGATGCCGAGGATGTTCTTGGAACCGAGCACGGATCCCATGCCGAGCCGGCCCGCGAAACGCCACTTGTCTTCCCCGCTCATGAGCTGTTCCTGGGTCGACCCCACCACGGCCGCGTACCAGACCGTTTCCCAGTGTTCGCCGGCGGGCCCGAGGACGGCGAAATGGGCGTGGTAGTTCTTGTCGCCATCGTTGTAGCGCTCGTCCAGGTAGACCATCTTGTCCCTGACCCGTGCGCCGACCAGGTGTGCGGGGGCTTCGACCAGGGTAATATCGGGGCCGTCGTCGATCTGCCTGATCACCAGAAAGCTCGGTACGGCCGCGCGGCCGGTGAGGATCAGGTCGCCGATGCCGGTATAGGAGAACTTGCGGCCGAAACTCCCGCTCATGGCCGACCATACGGGCATGGGCATGCCGGCCCGGGTGCGCTTCAGGGGAGAATAGCCGGAGAAATACGCCCGCAGACCGGTCATGAACTGCGTGCCGGTGAAGCAGCCCGTGTTGATGACCAGCGGGACATCCGGCGCAAAGGGATCGCTCACGTCGTAACCCGAAAGGATCTTGAAGGACCGGCCGATGCCGCCCAGGAAATCCATGTCGTCCTGGACGCGGTGGTCCTCGACGCTCAACTTTCGGCCTTCGGCCAGGTCGTATTCGATGCGGGTATAGCAATAATCGGTCACGTCTCCCGGCGTGCCGTTTACGGGTTTCAGCACAATATCCCCCTCGCTGTTGGACTCGAATCGTATGCCATCTGAATCGGTTTGGATTTCAAACGGGACCGCGACGGGTTACTCCGCGGCTTCGTTCGAACGGGACCGCGCCGCTTACGCCGCGCGGGTACGTAAATAGGTTTGGGATAATATAAAGGAATGCGCGTACGAAAACAGCAATAATCCCTTAGAGGTGAAGTGAGCGGTGAAATATCCCCTGCCGGGCAATGGGCGGTTGACAAAACCCCCGCGTTTCATTATGAATAACGCCAGGAACGACTCCGTTCCGCGCTCGTATTCACCGCCCTGAACCGAATGTCGCCGAGGCCAGCCATGACCATGACCGACCTTTCCCAGCAGACCGAACCCGCGATCGAAGTCCCCCGGATCGTGGACGATGAGCAGATCCAGTTCTACGTGGACAACGGCTATCTCGTCGTTCCCGACCTGATGACCGGCGAGGAACTGCAGGAACTGAAGGACGACCTGGTGGACGTGGCGCGGGGGAAGTATCCCTGCCGGGGACTCGAGCCGCCGAAGCACGACGACACCGACGAGGACGTGCTGCAACGCATCCTTTGTATACACCAGCCGCACTTCGTCAGCCAGGTGATCGAGAAGTACGTGCGCCATCCGAAGATCTGCGGCGTGCTGAGCCAGATTACCGCGGCCCACCTGCCCTACTGGGACGGTAGTGTCAAGTGCATGCAGTCCATGTACTTCATCAAACCGCCCCGGTTCCAGGGCCAGGCGTGGCACCAGGACGAAATCTTCATCCCCACGCGGGACCGGTCCCTGATCGGGGCGTGGATCGCCGTGGACGACGCCACCATCGAAAACGGGTGCCTGTACGTCATCCCCGGTTCCCATCGCAACGGCTACCTTTACCCCCAGCGGGCTCACGAGAACCCAGATGAGTTCGACTTCGCCCCCGAGAGTTACGGCTTCGACGAATCAGTGGAAGTGCCGGTCGAAGTCGGCGCCGGCGCCCTGGTCTTCTTCAACGGCTATCTCCTGCACCGGTCCTACAAGAACCGGAGCGACCAGCCCCGTCGCGTGCTGGTGAACCACTACTGCAACGCATGGAGCCTCCTGCCCTGGGGCATACAGGAAGGCGAACGCCCCGCCACGGCCGACCGGCGCGCCATCGTCCCGGTCTCCGGCACCGACCCCTATGCCTGGAAGGGCTTCGAACCCACGAAGGACGAGATCTGGATCCGCAACTGCAAGGCGGCGGATGAGATGAAGGAGGAGGCGCACTAGGTGGTCTCTCCTGGACCCCGTACAGTCACTCCCTGACCGCCTCGAACCCGATGATGGGGGGCGCGGCCATGAATTCGTCCCAGAACTTGCTGTTCCGCTCGGACGGATGCAACTGCGGGTCGACCCAGCGAAAACCCGTAAAGCCAGCTTCCTCGAAGACCCTGCAGTAGGTTCCTGGCGACAGATAGTAGTTGTTGAACTCGAACCGCGTGCCATCGTCGTTCGTGAACCGGTAGACAATGGGGTCGCCTTCGTTCGGCGCCTCGGCCCTCCTCGTGTATACCTTCTCAAATCCATACCGGGCGTATGAGACCGTGCCGCCGGGTGCATTCAGGACGTTGTCGTTGAAACCCACGAACCGCCCGCCCGGTTTCAGCGCGCCGTGGGCCGCCCGGATGAAACGAAGGAGTTCGTCCGCGTCTCGGGCGTAGTTCAGCAGGTACAAGGCCACGACGAGATCGACCGGTTCGTCCAGGACCAAGGCCGCCGCGTCGCGGTTCAGATACCGGCAACCAGTGGGGCGCGCGCGTTCCTCGGCCTCCGCCAGCCGGATCATTTCGGCCGAGACGTCGACGCCGAGCACCTCACCGGCGCCGGCCTGTTTCAGCTTGCGCGTATAAAACCCCTCGCCGCAGGCCAGGTCGAGCGCTTTCTTCCCGCTGATGACCCCAAGCGTTTCGAAAAGCGTGTATTCCTCGATGTATTTCCGAAAGGACAGTTGCTTGGAGTCTTTGTAGGCCCCGGCGATGGCGTCGTATTCGGATTTGGCTGGTTGCGTCATATATGTTTCCCTTTGCTTTGCCTCTCACATTATACCTGAACAGAACAGTGTTTCAAGTTCCATTGTCTCATTCAGAAGCGGTTTACACGGCCCGCAGGTCCATGCGCTTCGCCCGCAATTCCGTTGACGAAACGGCCTCCTCCGCATAGTTTTCCCATTATTTGAAAAACCGGATCCCAGTGTAAAAGTAACGTCCCGTTTCCCTGTGGAGCTCCCGTGAACGTCATCTGCGTCTGCCTGGACACCTTTCGCGCCGACATCATCGGCCCGGGCAGGAAGTACAGCCACGCGTACACACCCAATCTCGACGCGTTTCACCGCAGCAGCATCCGGTTCAACCGCGCCTTCGGAGAGGGACAGCCCACGCTTCAGGTACGCCGGGCGCTGTTCACCGGGATGCGAAGTTTCCCGTGGCGGTACAACTTCGATCGGCGCGGACACTGGCACCATGCGCCCGGTTGGCACAAGATCCCGCCGGAGCAGGACACGATCGCGGAGGTCCTGCTGGAACGGGGGTACCTTACTGCCCTCATCGCCGACACGTACCACATGTTCAAGCCCACCATGAACTTCTCCCGGGGGTTCGCCCATCTGGATTTCGTGCGGGGACAGGAATCGGACAACTGGAAGAGTGGCGATCCGAAACTGGTCGAAGCGCAACTCGCCCGGCACGTGAGGCAGCCCGTGGACATGTTGAAGCATGCGGGACTGGTGAACTACCTGCTGAACCAGCGCCACAGGAAGGATAAGGACGACTACCAGTGCGCCCGGGTGTTCAATTCGGCCAGCGCGTGGCTCGCGGACAACCATACGGCGGGGCCCTTCTTCCTGTGGGTCGACAGCTTTGATCCCCATGAGCCCTGGGACCCGCCGACGGAATACGCCGACCGGTATTTCGAGCACGACGGTCTCGATTTCATCGTACCCGGTCCCGCATACGCCCGTGACGGATCAGGCAGACCAGGCGGATCAGGCGGACCAGGCGAGCCAGGCGGACCAGGCCAACCGGGCGGTCCGTCGGAAGCGGAACTCCGTCGCATCGAGGCGCTGTACCTGGGGGAGGTCACCCTGGTGGATGAGTACGTGGGCCGGTTGCTGAATGCGGTGGCGGACCTGAATCTCCTCGATGACACCCTGATCGTGATCCTGTCGGACCATGGTACCCAGTTGCTCGACCAGGGTAGTTTCGGCAAGGGACCAAACGAACTGCATCCCTTCAATACCCAACTCAACCTCATGATGCGCGTACCCGGCGGTCCGACAGACGTGGACGTGGACGCCTTCGTGCAGAACCACGACCTCATGCCCACGCTGCTCGGACGGCTCGGGGTACGGGCGGACTGGACGGACGGCGAGGACCTGTGGCCGCTGGTCACGGGTGAGAAGGCCGCCGTCCGTGATCGGATCGTGACCGGGTGGGCGTCCTTCATCACGGGCAACGCCGTGGGCCGGGCTAGCGTGCGGGACGACCGCTGGAACTTCTGCACGTCGGTGGGCTACGAAGACGCGGACGGCGATGAACTCTTCGACCTCGAGCGCGATCCGGAAGAGCGGAGGAACGTCGCCGCGCAGCATCCAGACGTCGTCGCGGCGCGCCGAAGCGACGTGGAGGCGGTCCTGGGCCAGCCCCTCCCCGGCCGGATGGTGGAAGTATGCGATCCCGCCCCGGCGCCCATGACGCACTGGCTGGAGCAACGGTTGCGGAGTAGCTGACCTTAAGGGGATGCAATTCGTGGGGATTCGCATGGACTTGTACAATTGTACAACTAACCACCACGAGCACGTCGTGTCGCCGACGGAGTGGCCATGCGACTAGCGAAAAAGGCCGCGATCGTGACGGGCGCGGGGGACGGAATAGGACGGGGCATCGCGCTGGCGCTCGCCCGGGAAGGCGCCGCGGTGGCGGTGTGCGACATCAACGCCCAAACCGTCACGGAGACCGGCCGCCTGGTCGCCGACATGGGCCGGCCCGTCCTGGCGGAAGCGCTGGACATCACCGACCATGACCGGGTCCGGTCCTTCGTGGACGACGCTGCCTCCCGGTTCGGCAGGATCGACGTCCTGGTCAACAACGCCGCCATCATGCCCGTAAGCCCCATCGAGGACCAGAATGAGGAGACCATGTCCCGCATCCTCTCCGTAAACCTCCTGGCGCCGGCCGTCTTCAGCAAGTACTGCATTCCGCATATGCGTGCCGCGGGCAGCGGATCGATCATCCACATGGCCAGCGTGACGGGCCATAACGGCCATCCGGGCGTGGCCGTCTACGGGGCGACGAAGGGCGGGCTGATCGCCCTGGCCCGGGGCCAGGCCATGGAACTGGCCGAGGACCGGATCAGGGTCAACACGGTTTCGCCCGGCACGGTGGATTCGCCCATGCTGCACAACTTCGTGAAGGAGAACGCCGGGGACCCGGAGGCGGCGCTCAGGGCTTTCGACCGCCTGCACCCCATCGGCCGGGTCGCCACCATCGGGGAGGTCGCCAACGTCTTCGTTTTCCTGGCTAGCGACGAATCCAGCGACATCACGGCGACGGATATCCGGTGCGACGGCGGCTACGCAGTCCAGGGACGACAGCCGACGGAATAGCGACAGGAAGCGGCGGCAAAGAGAACCAGCGGTAGGAGCACCAGCGGCAAGGAGAACCTATGTCAGTAGGGGTTTGCGCGTACTCGTTCAATACGGGATATGACGCCTTTGAGCTCATGGACATGGCCGTCGAACACGGCCTCGCCGGCGTGGAGTTTCCACCCGACGACTGCCTCCCCGATCTGTCCCCGGCCTCGCTGGAGCGGACCCGTGCCCGGGCCGCGGAGAGCGGGTTGTACGTCGTGGCGGACGGCGGCCAGGTCGAGGGCGAAATGTTGCGGCGCTTGATCCCCGCAGCCGCTGGGCTCGGTGCTTCGACATTGCGCGTGGTTATGAGCGGCGTCCTCGGCGGTGACCGCCGACCGCTGTCGGGCCGGTGGAACGCCCATCTCGCCGCGTGCAGGGATATCCTGCGCGAGGCGCTGCCCCTGGCCGAGGAACACGGGGTGACCATCGCGGTGGAGAACCATTCGGACGCCACGTCCCACGACATGCGCTGGCTTTGCGAAGAACTGGACAGTGCGTACATCGGCATCACGCTCGATGTGGGCAACGTGCTGGCGGTCTGCGAGGAACCCTTCGGATACACGGAACGCATCCTCCCTTACCTGAAGCATGTCCACCTCAAGGATTACACGATCCATCCGTCCGACGAGGGGTACCGCATCGCGCGGTGTTCGCTGGGCAGCGGCGTAGTCGACTACCCCGGCCTGCTTTCCCTGATCGACGGATACCGGAGCCAGCGAGGCCCGGCGGACCAGTCCGGCCAGCCAGGATCGGAAGGACAGCGCGGCGGAGTAACGAAAACCATCGAACTGGGCGCCATCTACGCCCGGCACGTGCGCATGCTCATGGATGACTACTGGGCGGAGTACCCTGATCGCGATATCAGGGACCTGCTGCCGTTTCTGCGGCTGTACTGGACCCACGTCCGCCCCGTCGGGGAAGACTGGCGTACGCCCAGGGAGAAGGACGAATCCACCGAGGTCCTGAAGACATACGAGACGCGCGAGTTCGAAGAAAGCGTGGCCTATCTGAAGGAAATCGGAGCCGTACGGGCGGACTCCGGCACCTCCTGAACCAGGCAGGTCGATTCCATGCGTACCTCCCATCATACCGGCGACCCAAGTGAATAGAAGGCGGCCCTAATGAAGATGGAACGACTGGACCAATCCGACATGCACGGGTCCATCGGATCGATACCCGACCAGATGGAGGCGGCCTGGGAGGCCATGGCTGGTCGCACTTTCCCCGACGCCTGCCGGAATGTCAATCACGTGGTCCTGTCGGGCATGGGCGGATCGGCCCTGGGCGCCCACCTGATACAGGACGTCTTCTGCGACCGGCTGCGCGTGCCGGTGACCGTCGTATCCGATTACGCTGCGCCTTCGTGGATCAATGAACGGACCCTCATCGTGCTGTCCAGCTACTCCGGCGGCACGGAGGAAGTGATGGCTATGGCGGAACACGGCCTGTCCAGGGGGATACCGATGATCGCCCTCACCACGGGAGGCGACCTGGAAGCGTTCGCCGGGCGCCATGGACTGCCGGCCGTGGTGTTCGGCAGCGAGCTCAACACCTGTGGGCAGCCGCGGATCGGCCTGGGCTACGCGGTCACCTACCTCCTGGCGATGTTCCGGCAACTGGGGTTCGTGGAGCTGGCCGAAACCGAGGTGACGAGCGCCCTCATGCTGCTCCGGGAGACCAACCCGGTTTACACTGCGCCCGGTGAGGAGAACCCCGCCCATGAGTTGGCCTCGGCCACGCGGGGGAAGTCGATCCTGATCATGGCTTCCGAGCATCTCACGGGCAACGCCCACATCCTGGCCAACCAGTGGAACGAGAACGCCAAGAACCTGGCCGTCTGGTTCGCCATACCCGAATTGAATCACCATCTGCTCGAAGGGATGACCCACCCTGCGGAGCATCGGGACGGACTCGCCGCCGTGCTCATCCAGTCCGGCCTGTACGATTCGCGCAACCGGCGCCGCCACGAGATCACCCGCACGCTGCTCGAGAAGCAGGGGATCGCGTGTTCCGTCGTTACGCCCCGGGGAGAGACGGCGCTCGAGCAGGCCTGCGACCTGCTCCTGCTCGGTACCTACGCCAGTTTCTACCAGGCGATTATGAACGACGTCGATCCGTCGCCCATACCCTGGGTCGATCAGTTCAAGCGACTGATGGCTTCGAGAGACGGTAAGGTATGAGTGAAATTGTCACCTACCTGCGGGGAAAGACGCTGCTGATCACCGGTGCCACCGGTTTCCTTGCGAAAGCGGTCGTGGAGAAGATCCTGCGGTGCGCCCCGGAGGTCGGCCGTATCTACCTGGTCGTCCGGGCCCGCCGGAGGAAAGACGGTACCACGCTGACGGCGCGGGAACGGGTGGAGGAAGAGATACTCCAGTCCGCCGCCTTCGCCCGGCTTCGCGAGACCCACGGCGATCGTTTCACTGATATCATGCGCGCCAAAGTCCACGCCGTCGAGGGCGACCTTACCCTGGACCACCTCGGACTGGAACCGGACCTGTACCGCCGGCTCGCGGCGGAAGTCGACGTCGTACTCACCTGCGCGGCGTCCGTGACCTTCGACGAAGAAATCGACGCCGCGCTTCAGCTCAACACCCTCGGCGCGCGGCGCATGCTGGAATTCGCCAAATCGTGCGGCGACGCCACGCTGGTCCACGTCTCGACGGCCTACGTCAACGGCCAGACCAAGGGTCGCATACCCGAAGCCCCGCCCCGTCCGGACTGGTCCATGGCCCAGGAAATGGGGCGAAACAACGCGCCCTTCGACCTGGAACGGGAAATACGGGACATACTCGCCAGGGCGGATGAGATCCACGACGAATCCCGGTCGCCGGAACAGCAGGATCGTTTCAGGAAGATGGCGCTGCAGCAGAACCCGAACCCGACGCAGCGCTGGCTGGACGCCCAGATGGAGACTTTCCGCAAGCGCTGGCTCAAGGAACGGCTCATCGAGGAGGGCATGCGCCGGGGACAGCAGTGGGGGTGGCACGACAGCTATACCCTGACGAAGGCCATGGGCGAGCAGTTGATCGTCAAGCACCGGGGCGACCTGCCCACGGCCATCATTCGGCCGTCCATCGTGGAAAGCGCGCTGGTCGAGCCCGAACCGGGATGGATCGAGGGGCTCAAGGTGGCCGACCCGCTTATCGACGCGGTGAGCAAGGGGCGCCTGCCGGACTTCCCCGGCCAGAAAGACATGATCGTGGACATCATCCCGGTGGACATCGTGGCCAATACGACCCTGGCGGCCATGGCGCGCACAGCCCGGGAAGGCGGGATCGGCGTATACCACGTATCGACGGGCGACCGGAATCCCGTCCTCTTCCATCAGGCCTTCGAGCACTCATACGAGTACTTTCAAAAATACCCCCGCCTGAACCGGAACAACGAACCCATACCGATCCAGCGATGGACCTACCCGACGCTTGGCCAGTTCCGGCGCCGGTACAACCTGCGCTACGTCTACCCCCTGAACGCCGCGTTGTGGACGCTCAACCGCTTCACACGGATCACCCTGCTGAACAACCTGAAGCGCAGAATCGCCGTGATGCAGTCGGCGATCTCGCGGATGCTGTACTACGCCGCGATCTACAGTCCCTACACGTCCCTGGAATGCACCTTCGAGACGGACCGCACGGTAAAGTTGCACGAAAGCCTGGATCCGGAGGACCGGCTGCTCTTCGACGGCGATGTCTCCAGGATCCACTGGAAGACGTATTTCCAGGAAATCCACATCCCCGGCCTGAAACGCCACGTGCTGAAGACCGATGAGCCGAAGCCCGCGGTCACAGAAGAAGAGGAGGTGGCGGAACGGTCCGGGTTCGCCCAGGCCGGGGAGGACGCCCTGCCCCATCTCGATACGCTGACGGACATACTGGCCAAAAGCGCGGACATGTACGGAGACAAGACCGCGCTGCAGATGCAGCGGGACGATGGCTGGATCCGCTATTCCTACAAGGACGTGTTCGCCCTGGCCGGGCACATCGGCTGGCAGTGGCGGTCCAGCGGCCTGCATCCGGGCGACCGGGTCCTGCTTTTCTCGGAGAACCGACCCGAATGGGGAATCGCCTGTTTCGCCGGGATGGTGGCCGGAGCCGTGCTCGTGCCCGTGGACCGCCGGTCGACGCCCCAGGAAGTCTGGCGCATCGCCCGGTTCACCGAATCGAGGGCCATCCTCTGCACGGAAGGCGGTCACGCATTGCTCACGGCGTCGGCGGAGGCCGGTGGCGCACCGTCGCAGCCCGGTGGCGCACCGTCGCAGCCCGGCGGCGAACCGGCGGAGCCCGGCGGCGACGTCATGTTCTGGAATATCGAAAACCACGGACTGCCGTTCGACGCGCCGCAACGGCCCGCGACGCCTGTCACCCTGAACGAGGAGCCGCCGCCCTGGGCGCCGGTGGAACCCGATTCTCCGGCCGCCATCATGTTCACCCGGGGCATGGCGGCCGAATCCCACGGTGTCGTGCTGACCCATCGGAACTTCGTTTCCAACCTGCTGTCCCTCGCCGAGATCCTGCGCGCCTACCGGACCGACCATTTCCTGTCCCTGCTGCCCATGAGCCAGGCCCTGGAGTTCACGGGCGGATTTCTCATGCCCTTCTACGCGGGCGCGACCATTACCTATACCACGTCGGTACGGCCGCGGTCCCTGGTCGGCCTGATGGATGAAACCGGGGTCAACTGCCTGATCGCGGCACCCCGGTTATTCGGGCTGTTGCATGGGTCACTGCGACAGACGGCCGAAAAAAACGGCGAAGGCGTCGTTTCCCGCATGCGGCTGCTGGTCAGCGGAGGCGGCACGCTCGAATCGGATCTGTACCACGCCTACCGGGAGATCGGCCTGACGATCCACGAGGGATACGGGCTCACGGAAGCGGCCCCGGTCGTGACCGTAAATCCCATGGACCGAAGCAAGCCCTCCTCCGTCGGCGTGGCCCTGCCGGCGGTAGACGTTGAAATCCAGGCCCCCGACACGGATGGCAACGGCGAGATCATCGTGCGCGGGAACAACGTCATGCAGGGGTACTACCGAAACCCCACGGCGACGGAGAACCGCCTCCGCGGCGGGTGGCTTCACACGGGGGACATCGGGCGCATCGACCGGGACGGTTATCTGTATATCTCCGAACGCCTGGGCCAGGCAACCGGGTCCGCCGGAGCCGTAGTGTCCGCCGGGTCTGCGCAAGGAAGCCCAGGCGGACCGGAAGGAGCGGCCGGTCGGCGGTCGGGACGCGCCGGTAGTGGCCGGGAACACGGCGCGACGGCCTTCTTCGACGTGGACGGCACCATCGTGGACGCGACGATCGTACACTACTACGCTTTTTACCGGACGTGGGGGTATTCCGCCCCGCGGCGTCTCCTCTGGACCATCGGATTCCTGCCGAAAGTCCTCTACTACATCGTACTGGACAAGATCAGCAGGAGCCGTTTTATCCAGTCTTTCTACCGGCAGTACCGGGGTTTCGGTCGCGGGGAATGCGTATCGAGGAGCGAGCAGCTTTTCGAGAAAGTCATGCGGCCGCGCATGTTCGCCGGGGCCGTCGATCGCATTCGGGCGCACCAGCAACGGGGCGAGCGCGTGGTCCTGGTCACCGGGTCCCTGGATTTCGTCATGGAGCCGCTGGCGGAATACACCAAGGCGGACGACCTCATCGCCCTGTCCATGAAGGAAGAGGACGGCCGGCTGACCGGCGAGACGGAAGGGCCGCCTATCGGTGACGAGGCGAAGGCCCGAATCGTCCGGGACTACGCCGAGCGCCGCGGCATCGACCTGGCCCGGTGCTATGCCTATGCCGACAGCAGTTCGGACGAGCCCATGTTGCGCGTGGCAGGGCATGCCGTCGCCGTAAACCCCGGCGGGAAGCTGAAGAAGGCCGCGGAAGCCGGCGGATGGGAAGTCGTGCACTGGACCCATGTATGAAAGCCGTACAATACATCAAGAGCGTACCCCGGTACCTGTTTGTCCGCACCCTCGGCCACCGTCGGCCCGGCCCGGCCACCGGCGCGCTGTCGTGCATCCGCATGGCAGACGTCGATCCCCCCGCCCTTCCGACGCCTGAATGGATGCGGGTCAGGCCGCTGCTGAGCGGGATCTGCGGATCGGACCTTTCCACCATACGGGCGAAGGGCAGCCCCTATTTTTCGCCCATGATCTCGGCACCATTCGTCCTGGGCCATGAAGTGGTGGGCGAGGTCGAGGAGACCGGCTCGGCAGCCGGGAGCGTTTCCCGGGGAGACCGCGTGGTGATCGAACCCGGCCTCTGCTGCGCCGTCCGGGGCATCCACCCTCCTTGTCCGTCGTGCGCAGCAGGCGATTTCGGCCTGTGCGAGATGGTCATGCACGGAGACATTTCCCCAGGGATACAGACGGGGTACTGCAGGGACACGGGCGGTGGATGGAGTACGTCCCTGGTGGCGCACCCCTTCCAGGTCCACCGGGTGCCCGATCGGCTTTCCGACGAGGAAGCGGTCCTGGTCGAGCCTTTCAGCTGCTGCCTGCACGCCGTGCTCAAGTCCTTCCCCGGTGACGAAGAGACCATCCTGGTGATCGGCTGCGGCGCCGTCGGACTTCTCACCATAGCGGCCGTCCGGGCACTGGGCGGGAAGTGCCGCATCCTCGCCGCCGCACGTTATCCCCATCAGCAGACCCTGGCCGCCGCCCTCGGCGCCGACCGCGTCATCGGCCGGGGCGAAGACCTCTACGATACGGTCAGCGAAGTGACGGGAGCGGAGATCCACCGGCCCGAGATCGGGCGGCCCGTATTCATCGGCGGCGTGCACCGGACCTTCGACTGCGTCGGATCGTCGCGTACCATCGACGACGCGCTGCGGCTGACCGGCTCCGGCGGCGCTGTTACCGTCGTGGGCATGCCGGGCATTCCTTCCGGTATCGACTGGACGGCGGTGTGGTACAAGGAATTGAAGGTGCAGGGAGCCTACGCCTACGGGACGGAGAAGCACGAAGGCCGGTCCGTCCGGACCTTCGACCTGGCCATGGAACTGATCGCGTCGGGGAAGGTCGGCCTGAAGCCTCTCGTGACGGACCTCTTCCCGCTGAAGGAATACCGGAAGGCCATCGGCCGGGCCCTGGAAGCCGGCCGGCACGGCGCCGTCAAGGTGGCCTTCGACCTGAGAAACGAGCCGGGGCCGTAAGTCCGGTGGGGGCCGCGCCGAGGTTTCAACGGTAACCGTGCGAATCGGAGCACACTCGTGCCCTACCTGAAGTTGTTGCACGCAAAAGACCCGCAAGTCCATGTCCTGTCGAGGGATGTCACTACCCTGGGCCGTTCCGGCGAGGCCGACATCGCCATAGGCGGCGACCGGGGCGTTTCGAAGCTTCATGCGCGTATCGAAACGGAGGCGTCGGGCTTCATGATCGCGGACCTGGGCAGCCGGAACGGGACCTATATCAACGATCATCCGATCGGCGGCAAGCCCGCCCCGCTGCTGCCGGGTGACCGTATCCGGCTCGGCCGATCGGTTTTCGTCTTCGAGGAGGGGGAACCCGAAGAGCGCACCGATGATCTGCAGGCGCCGGCCTCTCTCTTCCGGGCGGACCAGTTGCCCTACACCATGGCGGGCGGCACACCCGCCGTGAGGCCCGAGGATACCGACGGACGGCTGCTGAAACTCACGGAATTGAGCAAGGAAGTCATGACGGCCCGCAGTGAGGCCGAATTGGGTGCACTCGTGACCCGGAGCCTGCTGGAATGGATGGAGGCGGACTGCTGCGCGATCGTCCATCCCATGGAAACAGGGGAAGGATACGACTTCGAGATCCAGACGCTGGCCTCCCGGTCCGGATTCGAAGACCGGTCGATTTCGATCAGCACGACGGCGGTGAAACAGGCCCTGGAAAACCGGATGGCCTCGATCACCTCGAACGCCCTGGGGGACGACCGGTTCAGGGACCGGCAGAGCGTAATCGTCCGCCGGCTGGTGTCCATCCTGTGCGTGCCCCTCTGGCATGAAGACCGGGTGTTCGGCCTGCTATACCTGGATTCCGCGGATCCGGCCGTGGAGTTTACCGTGGACCATCTCGGCCTGTCCAGCGCGGTGGCCAACCTGACCGCCATCAAGACCGACAACCTGCGCCTCTTCGACGCCGCGGTGGCCAAGAGCGCGTTGGACAAGGAACTGGCCCTGGCCGGCGAGATCCAGGCCGGACTGCTGCCGGGGGAAAGCTATGCCTTCAACACGCTGGCCTGCGCGGGCACCCATGTCTCCTGCGAGGAGATCGGCGGGGACTACTACGACTTCATTCCTTATGGAGAGGACGTCCTGACGGTGACGATCGCCGACGTCACCGGACACGGCCCTTCCAGCGCGCTGCTCATGGTCGCCTGCAAGACCATGCTGACCACCCTCATCGACATCGGCGTACCGCTGGTGGAACGCGTCGGCAGGCTGAACGAGTACATACTCCATCATTCCTCGGTGAGCCAGTTCATCACCTTTTTCCACGCCGATATCGATACACGGGCGAATACCCTGCGGTACTGCAACGCCGGGCACAACCCGCCCATGCTCCTTTCGCAGGATGGACCGGTTCAGAAGCTGCATTCAGTCGCGCCGCCGCTGGGGATCGCCGACGTTGCCTTTGAGTTGGAATCTGTACGGTTCGAACCCGGGACCAAGCTGGTCATGTATACCGACGGCGTCACCGAGGCGGCCAACGCCGACGGCGAACTGTACGAAGAACAAAGACTCGAATCCCTGCTAACGAAGCACAGTGGCCAGGATGCGGGAGCATTGAAGGACACCGTCATGGCGGCGGTATTCGGGTTTTCAGCGGGATCCAGGCAATGCGACGACGTCACCCTGGCCGTGGTGGAGCATACCGGCACGCAGTAGCCGCCGTGGGGCGGTGCGGCGCCGTGGCCCCGTGCGCCTCTTAAGAGATGACAGTCCGACGGTGCGCGAATAGGGGCAACAGATCCGTCAGATCCAGCCGTGATCGATGTTCACCGGCGTGCCGGACTGCTGGTGGGTCCACTGTCCCCCGCTGGCCAGCGGCACCTCTCGGCCGGAAATGGAAGACTGCTCCGCGGCGAACAGGATCTCCATGACGTGGCGGCCCCACTCGCCCGGGGTGGGCGGCTCGATATCCTTGCAGATCGCCTCGACGAACCCCTTCCATTCGTTGTACATGGGATTAGGCGGGTCGTCGAAGGGCACGTCTTCCCACCGGTTGTCCTTGCCCACCCTGACGTATTTCTCGCCGGACTCGCTGAAGCGAAGCGAACCGTTGGCACAGATCACCTGGCACTCGTGATTGGGGCCGCCGTCGGCGTACCCGACGGCCACCGCCACGCCCGCCGTGCCGTTCTTGTAGCGGATGAAGGCCGTGGCTGAATCGTCCGCGGCCTGGTAGTGCGCCCGGTTGCCGATGGTGGCGGAAACCGAGACCGCTTGCGAGCCCATGACCCAGGAGAGCCGGTCCACCACGTGGACCCCGTTGGTCATCCACATGCCGCCGCCATGGAACCGGCTGCGGTACTGGGGCCTGCGGCTGCCGTACCCCCAGTTCTTGGACATGTAGCACACCCCCGTGATGGCCGGTCCCAGGACGCCGGAATCGAGAATCTCCTTAGCCTTGACGCTGGTGCCGTAGAAGTGCTGCGTCAGGCCCACCATGAGCTTGACGTCGTTGGCCGCGGCGGCGGCGATCATGTCGTCGCACTGGTCCAGGCTGATCGCCATGGGCTTCTCCACCAGGACGTGCTTGCCCGCGTTGCAGGCGTCCACGGTCAGCCGGTGGTGCAGCTGGTGGCCGAGGACGATGGCCACCGCTTCGATCTCGTCGTCCTCGAGCAGTTCCGTGTGAGTGGCATACCCCCTGGGGATGTCGTAGTTGTCCATGTATTCGCGGCGCTTTTCCTCGAGTAGATCGGCAACCGCCACGATCTCCACGCCGTCCAGGTTCGCTATGGCCTCGCAGTGGGGACGAGCAATGCCGCCCAGTCCGATGATGCCGACGCGCAAGTTAGACACGGGTGAGGCTCCTTCAGTCGGGTCTGTCTTTGAGATTAGCCTTTTAGATCACAATTCGTTATCTGAAATCTGTGCAATCCTCATCAGGTGTGCCTGCAATCCACGTTTGAGCGTTGCATTCCCATGCACCGGTACCGAAATGCGCGCGACTTCCCCATCTTTGGCATAAATGTGATGGCTGCCACTTACTCGTTTGAGATGCCATCCGTGAGATTCAAGCAACCGGCAACGGCGCTTCCCGGTAATCGCTTTCACACGGCCACTTCTATGATGCGATCGGTCTCAGAGATTTCGAAGTCACCGACTTCGACGGACAGACAGCCGTCAATCGCCTCAAGAATATTACTGCGCAACTCATCCAGCGAATCACCTTGCGACACACATCCAGGAATGGCGGGGACTTCGGCCCAATAACCACCTTCTTCTGCTCGATGTACAATGACTTTGAGTTTCATCGTTCTCCTCGTATTCCGATAGCGAAACCACTAATGGTAGTGGTCCCGGTGGTCGATATCAGTCACCATGTCATCCTCCAACAGGAACGACAAACGCCGGTTTCCTGTTACCAGACACGGCGTGGCGGCCTTACTCGATTCACCCAGCGTTGCGAGCCTTCAGACCGCGACGGTAGACTAAACGGTCACTGTATTACGGTAATTCGTCGCCTGCTGGTTGACAACCGTTATTCGCGGTCGACTGTACCATTGACCACAGGACCGAACTGTATATCAAGGGGCATCTTTGACATTACTCCCGTCGTACTCAGCAAGAGGATTTTGACAGGTTGACAACAGGGAAACAAACCACCAAACTTCTATCACCATGAACATATCACCCGGAATGCTGTGTTCTTTTCATCCATTCACACCTGACTTCGTGACCACACAGATTCGAAATCCCAGGGAGCGCACCATGTACCCGATCCGTAAGCAAGCACGCGTGTCCAGGCGGGTCCGCGGCCTGGCCCTCATCGTCCTCATCCAGTGCATCACCCTGACGGCAGCCGCCCAGTACACGCCGGTGGGCCCCGACGACGTGGTCGATCTTTCGCCCGTCATTTCCGGACGCCACTACCAGTACTGGCCGGGCGGACAGATACACCACCAGCCCCTCGTCGTGCCCTATATCGTCCATGGAGACCGGCCCTGGGCGTCGGACCTGATCATCCTGGACGAGAACACGGCGACGCAGACGGATACGCCGGCCCACATGATGCCGCCCCAGCACAGCGGACTGCCGAACGCCCATTACTGGGGTGACCTGACGGTGGAGAAAGTCCCGGCCTGGCAACTCGTGGGCGAGGTGTACAAGATCGACGGCCGGTCCATGCTGGATCAGGCCCCGCCGGGCGTGAGTCCCCTTTTCACCATAGATGTGGTCAAGGCCGCCGAGGCGGCGCACAGGCCCATGGGACCGGGCGACGCCGTCCTGTACTGGAGCGGGTACGACGACCTTCACGACCGGCCCGCGCCGGACGACCGCCGCCTGATCGTGGAACCGGTCGCGGGGACGGCGCCTGGATGGCCCGCGCCGGACTACGACGCGGCGGAATACGTGGGCAGCAGGGGAGTCTGGCTCATGGGCATCGACAGTCCGAGCATGGGTGGGCTGGGGCCGCCCCGCTACATCGCGTCGGGCCCAGAGGGCATGTACGTAAATCCCCTCGCCCTGGAAAGCCATCTCGGCCATTTCAAGCACGGTGCCGTGCACACGGAGGGACTGATCAACCTGGACAGGACGCCCAACGGATCCCTGTACATTGCCTTGCCGGTCAAACACGAGAACTCACCCACGGTGGAAACGCGGGCGGTGGCCATAACCAATCCGGATCTGGCTGCCCGTCTGCTCGAGGCCGTAAAGTCGAAACGGGTGGTCGACCTCTCCGTAACGCTGTCCATGGACCGCCCCGTCTGGTGGCCGGGCCGGGGCGTGGGCCGTCACGTCTTCCCCTATTCGAGGGTGCAGCCGGTGAACTATTTCGATGGTCCCTTCGGCCCCTACTGGGTCAACACCCACTTCATGGATGCGCATACCGGAACCCACGTGGATCCGCCCGCGCACTACGGCCCTCCGCCCGGATTCGACACGGGCAGGTATGACGAAACGGTCCGCGCCGCGCTGAGGGAGTTCGAGGCCGAGCACGGTCCGCTGAAGCGCACGGAGATGACGACGGAAAAGGTCCCGTTGCACCACTTTATGGGGCCCGCCCGGGTCGTCAACGTGCAGCACCGCGTGGGGAGGACCTCGCGGGATGACTGGCCGGCCTCACCGGCCATCACGCTGGACGATGTCAGGAGACACGAGGAACTGTACGGGGAGATCGAGGGCGGTGAGGTCGTGCTCTTCCATACGGGACATACGGACACCCACTTCCGCCGCTTCATCCGGGTTGTGGTGGAACAGACTGTCAAAGCGCCCCTGGACGGACAGTCCGAGGGATGGCCGGCTCCGGGTGCGGAAGTTATCGCCTACCTGGCCGGGAAAGGCGTGAAGCACGTGGGCATCGATACGCCCGACATGGGATCGGTGGACCCGGTGGAATCCATGAAGACGCACTGGACGGCGGTGAACCACGACATGATCTTCACGGAGTATCTGATTGGCGTGGGGCAGCTTCCGCCGAAAGGCGCTTTCTTCATCTTCCTGTGCCCACACCTCGAAAACAACCACGGCGGACCGGGAAGGGCCATCGCCATACTCCCGTAAGGCGGCGTCACGATCGCCATCGGCCCGGTCGCCTTATTACGAATCGTCCGCGTCCCGTCCCACCCCCAGGGCGTCCGCGACGCGGTTGATGTAGTTGAACCACGACGCGATCAGGGTGATCTGTAGGATCGCTACGTCGTCGAACCCCTCGGACCGCAGTCCTTCGAGATCGTCTTTGCGGATCTGCGTGGCATCCTCGGTAAGCCGGATGGCGAAATCAAGCATCGCCCGGTCCTGCGCGTTCAGCGGCGCCTTGTCGTAGTCGTACTTGATCGCTTCGACCAGTTCGCCGTCCAACGTGACCCGACGCAGAAACTCTGCGTGCGAATCTATTCAGTATACACACCGGTTTCTCGACGAGACAATGGTCGAAATCATCTCGTGCTGCCTGCGGCTCAACGGGAGATCCGGCGACATCAACACCCCGAAGGTGGCGAAGGCGTGATGCAGCGCCTCCGGGATCAGCGAATGCGACGCTACTATGCCGGAAGTGCCGTCGTCGGTGGGATGCACCGGCGTGTCGTACTCCGCGGGATAAAGCGCGCGCTGTGCCTCGAGGGCGGCGAGCAGCCGTTCGTCCCCATCCGACGCGGAGACGGTCTTAATCCATGCCATGGGCTTCTCCTGACGGTCTTTGCTGCGAAGTCTGGTTTCTGAATACGAGAAAGTACACCGGTATCCCCAGGACCGTCACGCCGACGCCGAGCAGGGCCTGCACGGGACTGTTGCCGAAGAGCAGCACGAGCAGGACCGCGGCGAGGATCAGGAACAGCACCGGGGTGAAGGGATAGAAGGGGGTCCGGTAGGGTGGTGTCTCGGCCGACCTGCGACGAACCACGAACAGGCCCGCCACGGTGAGTGCGATGAACAGTACGGCCACGAAGATGAAGTAATCCAGGATCTGGCTGAAGGTCCCCAGCCACACCAGCAGCGAAGCCAGTCCGCCCTGGATGGCGATCGCGCGGTAGGGCGTGCCGAAGGCGGGATGGACCGCGCCGGCGAAGCGGAGGAAAACCCCGTCCCTGGCCATGGCGAAATACACCCTCGGCGCCATGAGCAGCAGTCCGGTCAGGCTGCCGACGATGGACAGGATGACCACGGAGGAAAACAGGATGCCGCCGCTGCGGCCGAAGAGCACCTCGCCGGCCTGCGCCGCGAAGGTCTCGTCGCTGGTGACCTGGGATACGGGCACGAGGTACATGAAGACGGCGCTGGTGGTGATGTAGGTCAACGCGACGATGCCGACGGCCAGCAGCAGCGCCCGGGGCAGGGTACGCGCCGGGTCCTTGATCTCGCCGGCCACCTTGTTCAGGTCCCACCATCCGGCGAAGGCGAAGAAAGCGCCCACGATGCCGCCGGCGAGGGCGCCGAACAGCGGACCGGAATCCGCAGGACGCGCCACGAAGGGCGTGAAGTTCGACCAGTCGCCGAGCCCCAGGCCGAACCCCAGGAGGGAGATGACCGCGAGCACCCCGACCTTGAACACGGTCAGCAGGACGATGATCCAGGCGCCGATGCGCACGCCGTAGATGTTGACGGCGGTGAGGACGGCCAGCACGGCGATGGCCAGCAACTTCATCGCGACCGTATCCATCGGATAGATATGGCCTGCGTAGCTCGCCAACCCGGTCGCCAGGGTCGCCGTGATGCCCGGATCCAGCACCATCAGGGACATCCAGCCGTACATAAAGGCCGTCGGCGTGCCGTAGGCTTCCCGGAGATAGACGTATCCGCCGCCCGCGTGAGGGTATCTTGACGCCAGTTCTCCGAAACACAGCGATCCGCAAAGCGCCATCCCGGCCATCGCCAGCCAGATGACGAGCAGCAGCAGGGGCGATCCCAGCGACTTGGCCATCCAGGCGGGCACCAGGAAGATCCCCACGGCGATCATCCCGCTGATCACCATGGCCGTGGTCGGCCAGATTCCCAGTTGTCGGCGCAGGTTACCCGTGGTCATGAACGCGTTTTCGTCTCACACCAGTTCGGGTTCGTTTTCGATCCGGCTCAGCCAGTAGTGGTTGTCGAACTGGTCGTCACCGGTCAGAAACCGCCAGAAGTGGATCCGGTTGACATGTTCGATGCGTTCTTCGTTACCATGCCACGGCTGGTTCGTGCTCAGGATATGGCTGACTTCCGGATCGTCGATGTCCTCCGTGTTCCACAGTCGGAGCTGCCTGACGGTCGGATTGAGGCGCAGCTTGAACATGTACCGCATCTCGTCGGTGCGATTCGGCTGGGCGCAGTGCCACATGCCGTGATGGAGCACGATCACCGTCCCGGCCTTGCAGATCATCGGCACCTGGCCCACGAAATTGTGGTAGCGGGCGATGTCGGATTCGCTGATGCGGCGGTAGTGGCTGCCGGGAAGGATCAGCGTGCCCCCCATCTCCCTGGGCGTGTCATGGGCGAAATACATGAACTGGATGTCGAAGTGCAGCCGCGTGTCGATGATCGCGTCCGCGTGCCAGTGCTGTCCGAAATGGTGGCCTGCCGCTACGGTGTGCACGGCGTGGTGGTCGTATAGCGGTTCCGGTCCCACGAGGCTGTGGATGATGCCTTCGATCTCCGGAAGCCGAAAAACGCGTCCCACGGCCGCGTCCGGCCAGATGGCGCTCAGCGGCAATCCCGCCTCTTCCCGGGGGACGGCCTGGTTATCCATTTCCGCTTTCACGGCCTGGTTGAGGTCGTCGGGCACCAGTTCGTCGAAACGGAGATACCCCTCCGCGACGAACCGCGCCATTTGCTTCGAATTCAACAGATGGGTGCTGTCAGCCATCGACCACCTCCATTTTTTCGAGTATGTACTCGTACTTGAGATAGGACACCTGGTATTCCGTACCCGGATAGGCAGGATACTGCTGGGGAAACTGGACGACCCGCCAGCCGTCCCGCATGGCGTCCACTACCGACGCGTAGGGCGGATCCGTAGCGCCGCCCGAGTCCGCGGCGTCCCCCGATGTATGGCGTTCGTCGGCGGCAGAGGTGCCGTCGAATTCGGACCAGGCCACGACGCCGGCATGCAGGTCGGGGGTCCGCAGGTAGAGCACCAGCAGTTTCTGGCGTGTTTCAGACATTAAGAACCCTTTCCGGTGATGCGTGCTATCGTGTCGGTGGTCGACATGCCGTCCAGCACGGGCACTCTCTCCACGCGGCCGCCGTAGGCTTCCACCACGTCCCAGCCCACCACTTCCTCGTGACCGTAGTGACCTCCTTTGACCAGGACGTCCGGCTTGAGCAGGTTGAGCAGCGGAATGGGCGTTGGCTCGCTGAAAAGGACCACATGGTCCACGCAGGCCAGGGCGCCGAGCATGTAGGCCCGTTCCGTTTCGCCGTAGATCGGCCGGCCCTCGTCCTTGATCGCCCGGACCGACGCGTCAGTGTTTATGGCCACGATGAGCAGGTCGCCGAACGATCGCGCGGTCTGCAGGAGATGGACATGGCCCGGATGGAGCAGATCGAAGCAACCGTTCGTGAATACGACGGTGGCGCCTTCCTGGCGCGCGCGCTCCACGACCGCCGCAAGTTCAGCGCGTTCGAGGAGTTTACCGCGGGTCTGCTGATCGTGCATAACCGGTCACAGCGTACGTATTGGCGATTCAAGCGAGTTGTCCTTGATGTAACATCGGGAGAGCGGGGCGTGTCAACCTAAATAACCAGGGGCAGGCGGCAGGACGAACGAGGTCAGGATCTCACGAACATCATGCCCGGCAATTGCCGTACCGCGCCTTTCAGTTCGAGCGCCAGCAGGACGCCGAGCGCCTGGGAGGACGTAAGGGAAAGGGCGGACGCCAGGTGGTCGATGTGTTTGGGATCCGAGGTAACCTGGCCGTACATGGATTCCTCTTCGGGCGGCAGTTCGAAAGCCGGGCCGGCCGGTTCCGGTTCCGACCGGATCGGGTCGAAGCCCAACCGGGGCGCCAGTTCGTCGATCACGTCCTCGACCCGCTGGATCAACTTGGCCGTACCGTCCTTGATCAGCCGGTTCACCCCCTCGCTGCTCGCCGCGTCCAGCGGTCCGGGTACGGCAAAGACCTCGCGGCCCTGGTCCAGGGCGAAGCGCGCGGTGATCAGCGCTCCGCTGCGCTTGCCGGCCTCCACCACGATCGTTCCCAGCGTCGAACCGCTGATAATCCGGTTTCGCTGGGGGAAATTCACGGCGTCCGGGCCGGTTCCGAAGGGGTGCTCCGTCATCACGGCGCCATGTTCCCGGATGGTCGCCATCAGCTTGCGGTTCTCCGCGGGGTACGGCCGGTCGAGGCCCGAGCCCAGCACCGCCACCGTACGGCCGTTACCGCGCAGTGCGGTCCGGTGGGCGAGCGTGTCCACGCCCCGCGCCAGGCCGCTCACGACGGTGAACCCGAATGCGCTCAGTTCCGAGCTGAAGGACTCGGCCATCTTTCGGCCATAGGCGGAGGTGAACCGCGTCCCCACGATGGCGATGCACTGTTCGTCCTCCGCTTTCCATCCTCCGGAAACGAAGAGCAGGGGCGGCGGATCGTAGATATCGCGAAGCCGTTCGGGATAGTCCCGGTCGCGGTAGGTGACGATGCGCGCGTCGTGCCGATCGAGCAAGCGTAACTGGCGGTCGACGAAGGCCTGGTCCCGGTGGCCGCGCACCGCCCGGGCGATCCGGGGTCCCACCCCGTCGGTCTCGGCCAGTTCGTCCACGGTGGCGGACAGGGCCGAGGAGGGCGATCCGAACCGGCTCAACAGCGCGTGGAACCGCGACGCGCCTACGCCCGGCACGCGCGAAAGGGTCAGCCAGGATGCCAGGTCCGTCAGAGACAGGTCCGCCATAGGCGAGTCCTCCATAGACAGGTCCTCGAGGGACGGCCATTCGGTGCAGGTTACGGGACTAACCGGGAACCCGTCGGTACGGAACTCCGTCCGACGCGGTTCTTACAGATTAGTCAGGCGAGTCGGGTCCGATCTCGTGAAGAATCTGGCCGATTTCCCCGAGGAGGTCGGGGATGCCTTCTC
The DNA here is from genome assembly GCA_009835325.1 of Gemmatimonadota bacterium. Taxonomy (NCBI): domain Bacteria; kingdom Pseudomonadati; phylum Gemmatimonadota; species Gemmatimonadota bacterium. The sequence continues at coordinate 43,049 of VXWP01000082.1, forward strand.
CGGTGGCGGATGAGATCGCCAGCACGGGGTTGTTGCGCTGGCCCGCGTGTTTAGCGCGGTCGGGATCCACGACGAGGCCGTCCAGGGCGGAACGGTCCACGATCAGGTCCAGTTTGGAGAAGACGACCAGGGCGGGGCGGGAGAGGAGTACGGGATTGAACTGGCGGAGTTCATTGACGAGCACTTGGTAATCGTGCACGGGATCAGGCTGGCTCGCGTCGAGCAGGAAGACGAGGATCCGGGTCCGCTCGATGTGGCGGAGGAACTGGTGTCCGAGTCCCTTGCCCTCGTGGGCGCCCTCGATCAGGCCGGGGATGTCCGCGAGGACGAAGCGGTCGTAGTCTCCCAGCTTGACGATGCCCAGGTTGGGTTCGAGGGTGGTGAAGGGATAGTCGGCGATCTTGGGTCTCATGGCGGAGAGACGGGACAGCAGGGTGGATTTGCCCGCATTGGGATGACCGACCAGCCCCACGTCGGCGATCAGCTTCAGTTCGAGTTCCAGCAGGCGTTCCTCGCCCGGCTGGCCCTCCTCCCATCGCCGGGGCGCCCGGTTGGTGGACGTGGCGAAGGCCGAGTTGCCGCGGCCGCCATGGCCTCCCCGGGCGATGACCAGGGTCTGGTCCTCCCCGACCATGTCGGAAATCACCGAGCCGGACTCCCGGTCTTTGACGATGGTCCCGGGAGGGACGCCGATGACCAGGTCCGGGGCATTCCGGCCGTGCATGTCCTTGCCCTGTCCGTGCGTGCCGTTCCGGGCCCGGTACAGGTGCTGGTACTGGAAGTCGAGCAGCGTGCGCTTGCCCGGGTCGACCTGCAGGACGACATGGCCCCCGTCGCCGCCGTGGCCGCCGTCCGGGCCGCCCCGCGGCACGTTCTTCTCACGGCGGAAGCTGCAGCAGCCGTTGCCGCCGCGTCCGGCCTTTACGTGGATTCTCGCGAAATCGACGAACATGAGGGATACCCGAAGATCCGCGTTACCCGAAGACTACATCCGCTCGATGATGGCGGTGCCGAATTCCGAGCACTTGACTTCCTGCGCACCGTCCATCAGGCGGGCGAAATCGTACGTAACGATCCTGCCCCCGATGGCTTTCTCGATCCCCTGGATAATCAGGTCGGCCGCTTCGTCCCAGCCGAGATAGCGCAACATCAGTTCGCCGGAGAGGATGACGGACCCCGGGTTGACCTTGTCCTGGTTGGCGTATTTCGGCGCCGTACCGTGGGTCGCTTCGAACACGGCGTGCCCGGTCTTGTAGTTGATGTTGCCGCCCGGCGCGATACCGATACCGCCCACCTGGGCGGCCAGGGCATCGGAAATGTAATCGCCGTTCAGGTTCATGGTGGCGATGACGTCGAACTCGTCGGGACGGGTCAGGATCTGCTGAAGGAAGATGTCGGCGATAGCGTCCTTGACCAGGATCTTGCCCTCCGGGACGTTGCCCCCGCATTCGTCCCAGCTTACCAGCCGGTCCGGGTACTCCTCCTTCGCGAGTTCGTATCCCCATTTCTGGAAGGCGCCTTCCGTGAACTTCTGGATGTTGCCCTTGTGCACCAGGGTGACGCTCTTGCGGTTCCGCGCGATGGCGTACTCGACCGCCGCGCGGATCAACCGCTTGCTGCCGGTTTCGCTCACCGGCTTTATGGCTATACCGGAATCGGACCGGATGTCCCACGCGAACTGTTCCCTGCAGAAGGCGATCAGCCGGGCGGCCTCGTCGCTGTAGGCCTCCTGTTCCTTTCCGGCGTACACGTCCTCCGTGTTCTCGCGGAAGATGACCATGTCCACCTTATCGGGATGACGCACCGGACTGGGCACGCCGGTGAACCAGCGTACCGGCCGCAGGCATACGTACAGGTCGAGGATCTGGCGCAGCGCCACGTTCAGGCTGCGGATGCCGCCCCCCACGGGCGTGGTCAGGGGCCCCTTGATGCCCACCAGGTATTCCCGGAAACTTTCTACCGTTTCATCCGGAAGCCAGCTTTCCGTAAGGTTGAAGGCCTTTTCGCCTGCCAGTACCTCGTGCCACGCGATGCGGCGGTCAGCGCCGTACGCCTTGTCGACCGCGGCGTCGAAAACGCGCTGAGCCGTCCTCCAGATATCCGGTCCCGTGCCGTCGCCTTCGATGAACGGGATGACCGGCTGGGCCGGGACGTTGAGCACGCCCCGGTCATCGATGGTTATGTGCTTTCCACCAGCGGGTGGTTTTGCAGCCATGTCGCGTTCTTCCTCCTCCGTATGCATTCTTTCATTTGATGTGGATGTTATATGCCCAGTTCGTCCAGGCTCTCCTGGTACACCGAGGCGGAAGCACGCAGCGCCGCCCGTTCGTCTTCCGATAGTGCCAGTTCGATCACTTCCTCGATACCCTCGCTGCCCAGCTTCACGGGCACCCCCACGCAGACGTCCCGCAGTCCGTACTCGCCTTCCAGCATGACCGAGGCGGGCAGCACGCGGTTCTTGCCCTTCAGGACCGATTCCACCATCTGGACGACGGAGGCCGCAGGAGCGTAGTAGGCGCTGCCCGTCTTGAGGTAATTCACGATCTCCGCGCCGCCGTCGCGGGTCCGCTGCACGATGCGGTCGATGGCTTCCCGGGACAGCAGCTCGGTGATGGGTATGCCGGATACCGTGGTGTACCGCGGAATGGGGACCATGGTGTCGCCGTGCCCGCCGAGAATGATCGCCTGCGTGTCTTCCATGGATACGCCGAGTTCCATGGCGACGAAGGAGCGGTAGCGGGCGCAGTCGAGCACGCCGGCCTGTCCGTAGACGCGTTTCCGCCCATACCCCGAAACCTTGAGGGCGACATAGGTCATGACGTCCAGCGGGTTGCTGACCATCAGGATCTGGGCATCCGGCGCGTACTTCACTATGTTTTCGGTTACGGACGTGATGATCTCCGCGTTCTTCTTCAGCAGGTCGAGCCGGTCCATACCCGGCTTGCGGGCCAGGCCGGCGGTGACCACCACGAGGGCCGCGCCTTCCAGGGCCGCGAAATCGTTGGAGCCTTCGATCGCCGAATCATAGCCAAGTACCGGCCCGGCTTCCATCATGTCCAGTCCCTTGCCCTGCGGGATGCCGTCCACCACGTCGATCAGGGCGATGTCGCCCAGTTCCTTCTGCGCGGCGTACAGGGCAGCGGTCGCGCCCACGTTTCCCGCACCGACAATGCCGATCTTTACCATTTGTTCCTCCATGTATAAACGCTGTCTAGAATGTCCTGCGACTTTAGCGGGCCGGATCCATATCGATCAGCAGCGACGCGTCGATGGGATGGTAATGGTCCGCGGTTTCCATCAGGTCCCGCGCCGTGTTGTGCGGAAAGGAGAACACCTCCACGCGCGGGCCCAGTTCCTTGAGCAACTGGATCAGCGACACGAAATCCCCATCGCCGCTGGCCAGGATGACGACGTCGACCTTCTCGGCCATTCTGATCATATCGATGGCCATCTCCATGTCCCAGTCGCCTTTCGCCGAGCCGTCGCTGCGCCTGCGGAGATCCTTCCGCTTCACCTCGTAGCTGAACTGTTCCAGCATGGTGACGAATCCGCTCTGGTCCACCTCCGGGGTCTGGATCACGTAGGCGTAGGCCCGTATCAGCCGACGATCGTTCACGGCGGCCTGCATGAGCTTCTCGAAATCCACCCGCGCCGCCATGCCGTGCTGTTGCCGGGCGGCATACCACATGTTCTGGACGTCGATGAAGAGAGCGACCCTTTCAGATTCCGCGCCGCCTTCTTCGCTGAACTGTTCGATCCGCCGCTGCATCTCCCTGACGCGGTCTTCCAGGATCCGATTCCGTTTTTCCAGGTCCGCGCCGTACCGCCGGGCTTCGATCAACGCCGGGTCGGTATCCTCCATCGGGCGCGCGTCCTCCGTCGGACGCCCGTCCTCCGGCCCGCCGTTCAGGACCGGATCGTCCCGCAGGTAGGGGGACGCCGTCTGCTCCGATACGCCGGACCGGGGTTGAAAGGCCGGTATCCGGTTCAGGCGTTCGATGGCCGGCGCGTAAACCGCCTCGCGTTCGTCCAGCAACATGGCGAAGGTCATCCGTCCGCACTCCCGGGTATAGGCGTCGGTCCGGTCACTCAACAGGGAGTTGATGCCTTCGGGGGACGAACTACCGATTTGTTCGATCTCCCGTGAACTGGTCTGTACCAGGGTCCGGATGACCTGCGCGGCCGTGACTTCCCGCTCGAAGCAGTCCCCGGCGAGCTGCGCGGCGAGCGTGTGCATCGCCGTAGTCGCCAGGTCCCGCCCGTCCCGGACCAGTCCGCAGATGTGCAGCAGCTTGACGATCAGTTGACGGTCGAGGGCGAGTTCCAGGACCCGGGCGAGCCCCTTTTCGTCGATCCTGCTGAAAAGATGCCGGTAATCCGCAAGGGCTGTTTTCGAGTTTTCCATGATTCCGCCGTGCGTTCGACGGGTTGCCGCTTAGCTTCGCGTGCGTTCGACAGGTTGCCGCTGAGCTTCGCGGTCGGTCAACCCGCCAGGGACGACAACCCCTCCTCTACCCGGTCCATGCCCCTTTCGATCACGTCCAGGGTGGTTGCGTATGAAAACCTCAGGCATCCCTCCGACCCGAAAGCGGCGCCCGGCGCCGAAATCACCTGGTACGCCTCGAGCAGGTACATGGCCAGGTCCAGCGATCCTTCGATGGGGCTGCCGTCGGGCCGTGTGCGGCCCAGATACGCCGACAGGTCGGGAAACACGTAGAACGCGCCGCCGGGCCGGGCGCACGCCACGCCTTCCATGTTTTGAAGTCTTTCCATGATGTAATTCCGCCGCCGGTCGAACGCCTTGATCATGGGGGGCAGGAAGTCCTCGGGGCCGGTCAGCGCGGCAATGGCCGCGTGCTGGGTAATGGCGCTCGGATGCAGGACGGTCTGCCCCTGGAATTTCACGACCAGCTCCATCACCTCGGCGGGACCGGCGGCGTAACCCAGGCGCCAGCCGGTCATGGCGTACGCCTTGGACAGACCGTTGACCACCAGCGCCTGTTCCTTCATCTGCGGATGAAGGGCCGCGATGCTTACGTGGCGATGGCCGTCATACAGGATCTTCTCGTACAGTTCGTCCGTTATGACGTATATCCCCGCATCCACGACCACTTCGGCGATGGCGGCGAGTTCGTCCCGCGCGTACACCATGCCCGTGGGATTGGAGGGGGAGTTGAGCAGAAGCGCCCTGGTCTTCGGCGTAATCGCGGATCGCACCTGGTCGGCCGTCACTTTGAAAGAAGCGCCCGGTCCGGTGTCCAGCACCACCGGAACGCCGCCCGCGAGTTTGACCATCTCGGGATAACTGACCCAGTAAGGCGCCGGGACGAGGACCTCGTCGCCTTCGTCGCAGATCACGTAGAGCAGGTTGTACAGGGCGTGCTTGCCGCCGGAGGTCGTCGCGATCTGGTTCGGTGCGTATTCGAGCCCGTTGTCCCTGTCCAGCTTGCGGCAGATCGCTTCCTTGAGGTCCAGGATGCCGGTCGCGGGCGTGTACCGGGTGATGTTGTCCCGGATCGCCGCCATGCCGGCTTCCTTGATATGGTCCGGCGTTGGGAAGTCCGGTTCGCCCACGGCGAAGTTGAAAACCTCGACGCCTTCGCGTTTCATCGCGATGGCCCGCTCGTTGAGTACGGTGGTCGCGGAGGGTGCGATGCGATCCAGTTTTCGGGAAAGTGGACGAATAGCGGGCATGAGAAGGGGGCGGAGGGTGGAGTCGGGAAGTCCTTGAATAACCGGGGGTCAGCCGATCGAGCCGCGCTTTTCAGACAGCGCCTTTAACACGGGAGGCGGGACCTGATGGCTTACGTCGCCACCGAAGCGGAAGACCTCTTTCACGAGCGAAGAACTCACGTACACCGAGGGTTCACCGGGAAAGAACGATACCGTGGTCACCGACGGGGCGAGGCGCCGGTTCATGAGCGCCATCTGGGATTCCGTTTCCAGGTCTCCGGCGGAACGAACGCCGCGGACGATAGCATGGGCGCCGAGCTTTTTGGCGAGGTCGACCGTCAGTCCATCCGTCGACATCACCTCGACTCCCGTCCAGCCGTCCACGGCCTGCCGGAAAAGGTCCACGCGTTCCTCCACCGAAAACATCGGGTGCTTTTCCATGTTGGTCGCAACGGCCACCACCACCCGGTCGAACACGGTCTGCGCCTGTCTCAGCACATCCAGATGTCCGTTGGTCACAGGATCGAAAGTACCGGGATACACCGCAACTTTCATCGCCGGGTTCTCGATGAAGGAGGTGGAAGATCGATGGGCAGGACTTCCGTCGGGCTCATGGTTGTCGCCGGACCGTGCTGATCGGCCCGAAAGAAAGACAGCGCCGTGTCACCGAACGTGCGGCTGCGCACCAGGTCGAGACCTTCGCGGGATTCCGGTTGATCGTCTTTGTGATGCTCCAGGACGAGCAGGCCACCCGGAGACAACGCGTTCCGTTCGCCGACGGTCCGGACGATTTCCCGCGCAACCGGATCGCCATAGGGCGGATCGGCGAGTATGATGTCCGCCGCGCAGGTATGGTCAGCGAGGTGATCGAGACCTCGAACGGCGTCTGTCATCCAGATCCTGCTGCTTCCGCGAAACCCACAGTGGGCGAGATTGTCTCTTATCGATTGGACGGCGCGCCGGTCGCGGTCGACAAACAGGCAGCAGCGCGCGCCGCGGCTAAGTGCTTCAATACCCAGGCTTCCTGTGCCGGCGCACAGGTCCAGCACAGTACCATCGACGATTCGTGCCGACAGGATGTCGAACAGCGATCCGCGTACGCGGCTGCCGGTGGGACGGATGTCTCCGGTTACGGACTTCAGCCGACGGCCCCTGGCGATTCCTGTGCCGATTCGCAGCATGATCCCCACCTCCGGCCATTACCGTTCGGACCACATCGAAAATAGATTTTCAGGGGGTGCATGTCAATAAAAAAGGCCGTGTGGAAACCTCGGTTTTCCGGCTGTTTTCAGGGTATTCCGGCAAGTTGTCGCATGGCTTCCGACCAGGCGCGTCCAGGCGCGTCCAGGCGCGTCCAGGCGCGTCAAGGCGCGACCGCCCATTCACTTCAGCTTCACCAGGGGTCGTATACGGCCAAGTTTGGCGGGTCCGATCCCCTTCACTTCGAGCAGCTCCTCGACCCGCTCAAAAGGTCCGGACCGTGTCCGGAATTCGATGATCGCCTCCGCCAGTTTCGGACCGATCCCCGGCAGTTTCTGAAGTTCTGACGCAGGGGCGGTGTTCACCGGTATCAGCAGGTTGCCGGCGGAAGAAGCGGATTTCGCAGCGGCCCCGGTGACCGGGCGTCCAGAGTCTGTCCCGGCGGACAGGCGTCCAGAGTCCGCCCTGGTGGACGGGGCGCGCGCGTTTGAATCGTCCACGTTAGCCGTGGCGGATGCCGTCTCGATACCTGCGTTCAGCCGTCCGTGCGCCTGAGCCGGTCCCAGATCGGGCAGGAAGTCCGAGTTATACTGTTTCACCAACAGAATAACGGCGCCGGCCAGCATGCTGACTGCGACGAAGATGACGGCCTGTATCTCCCCTTTAGTCATAATCATCCTCGGCGCCAATCAGTTGAAGACGAACTCGGTCCACAGCCCGCCGCCTCGGCGAAGCCGCTTCTGCTGGGTAATCACGTTCAGCGTATTGGTAAGTTCGAGCGTCACGCCGCCGCGGACATACCTGCTGAAGCGGTAATCCGTCGTAACCGAGAACCGGTTCTGATTCTGACCGTTGTTGGCCTGGAAATCGCCGCCTATCCGGGAAATCAGTGTCCTGTTGGAGTCCCGGGTGAATTGCAGCCGGGCGTTGATGTCCCCGCTCGTTCTTCTTCCGAAGATCCGGACACCGGGCCTGAGCCGGTAGTCTACGGCTACGGTAAATGACCTGGTCTGCAGTTTCTGATCGGTCGCGTTCCGTCCGAACTGGGTCAGTCCGTCCGACGTATTGAAATTGCCTCTCAGCACCAGGCCCGCGTTCAGGTCGAAAACGAAACCGAACAGTGGAGACCGGGCCGTCGTGGTCGTCCGGGTAATACCGGATTCGCCGGGGTCCGAATCACCCGTCAAGCCGCCCTGAGCGACCGCCAGGTCCTGCTGCTTCAGGTCGGTACTCTTGCCGTTGCGTCTCGAGTAACCGCTGGACAGTTCGATCCGACGAAACAGCCGGCCGAATTCACCCATGCTCCTGGGATTGGGACTCCAGCGCAGGTTCATTTCCGGCCACGTGGTGTTGCGCTGCTTCCGGTTCAGGTTCGTGGATCGGTTATGGGTCGATACCCATGTAGGCCTGATGGAAAAGGACGCTCCGAAGAAATTGATTCCCGTGCTGACGTTGAAGGACGACCGGTTCGCTTCCGATTCCTGGTTGCGCTGTATGCCGGTAACCCCGCCGCCGGTCCCCAGGGTGTCGAACGGTACGGAAAAATAGTCCGACAGTCCCATGCGCTCCCGCAGGGTCGGGCGGGCGACCGCGTTGAAGAAGTTTTGATTGCGGCTGACCGTGAAATTGAGTGTGACCGGCGAGAGATTGCCCAAGCCGGTGACAAATCGGTCTGCCACATTGCGCCTGAACCATCCGGAATCTCCCGGTTCCGATCGCCTGGAAGCGCTCCCGAAAACGTTGGATACCATCCTGGCCATATTGACGTTGGTACGCACGCCCTGCTGGTTGTTGAACGTGATGGTCCTCGCTTCCGGAGAACCGCCGACAAGCTGAAGCTGTGGATTCCGGTTTTCCGCGTATGAAGTGGTAAAGTTGTAGGAAGGCCGGAACCAGGTGGTGATATCGGGCCGGTAGTCGAGACCGAGGTTCTGTCGGAAGCTGGTTTCCGGTCCGAATTCCAGGCTGGTAAAGGGATACGGTGGAATCGGACTTCATGTCGTTGGAAACGGCCAGGTTGTAGTTCATTCTCAGGGACCTGAACGGTTCCATGATCGCCCGGATATTCCGATTCAGATACCGGGTGAAGCGTTCGCTCCGGTCCGAAATGGCCAAAGGGGTCTCACTGGCATCCCCGACTTCGACGATCCGGCCCGGCCGGTTGAGATAGATCCGCCTGTCGCGGTTGATCTCCGAGAACAATTCCAGTCGAACGGGGAGCGGGTTGAACGTCTGCCCCGATATGAAATCCGGCAGCGGCATCCACCCGAGAATCGGCCACTGGATCCTCGAACGCGGAGTCAGATTGTACTGCAGCCGGGCCCGGTAGGCCCCGGTCGTATCGATCCTGGAAACGGAGTGCCGGAAATAGTTGGTCGACGTGTAGTCGAACCGGAGGCGTTCCAGGGTCCAGGCGACGAGGGGATTCGTGGAACCGATCCGCTTGGAGATTGAAGTCGAGAAGGACCGGTCGGTGTTCTCCGTGCGCTGGGCTTCGCGCTGTTCACTGTTCAGCAGTACGATATCGGAGCCGACCTGCAACCTGGGCAGCCTGAGGTCGTTCCTCCAGCGGAGTCGCACCGGGACGGACAGTCCCCAGTTTTCCGGCAGCATGTTTCCCAGGTTCAACAGGGTGGAGAAGTTCATCACGGTGGTCCTGCTCCCCGCTTCTTGACCGCCTATCCGGCGGAAGTGGCTGCCCACGCTTCTGACGGTCCCGAACAGCGAGAACACGTCGGCGAAATCGGCGTCTATCTTCAAGCGGCCGGCCAGGCCCCGGTCGCGCCTGACGTCACCGGCCCTCAGTTCGTCCAGCCAGAGTTCGCCTCCCTCGAGTTCGTTATCATAAGGGTTGTAGATCCCGACTGTAATATGGCGGACCCGGGCCAGCGCGGGCGCTCCGAGTACCCTGTACTGCTTGTTCCCTTCCAGCTCGGCAATGGCCACCGTGCGCCCCGTGCCCGGCGGTCCCTCCTTGAATCGTACGGGACGTTCCTTCCCATCGCTCAGTATGACCGAATAGGTGGTATCCGCCGTCGTCGCAGTCAACCGCGCGGCTTCTGTTTCGCTTTTCAGAATCGTCAGATCGTCGAAAACGACCCTGAGATGATTCGCATCGTCCCAGCCCGGGGCCACACGGGTCCTGTATTCGTAATAGTCGTTTTCACCGCTGCCGAATCGTATAAAAAAGTCGGGCGACCCGCCTCCTTCGAAATGATCCGAACCGTGGATGTACAGTCTCAGGGTGTTATACAACGTATAGTCCTGGAAGGTAAACAGCGTTCGGTAGGCCTGGGCGCTGTGATGTGGCTGCAGGTTGGTATAGGTAAGGATCAGCGACTGCTCCTTGACTTGCAGGCCGGTTACCCGATCGTACTCGATGATCGCGTCGGGTGGTGTAGTGTATTCCCCAGGGTTGTCGTAGGTATTCTTCACGGCCACATCGAAAGTCTCCTCGTATTCCGCCAGCTTTTCGGCCGGTACCGGGAAACCGCTGGAATCGGTGATGGCCCCCTGAAAATCTTCCTGCCACTGGTTTCCCACGATGTTGATGGAGGCGATGCGCATTTTTAACGGTTCGTTGACCATCGTGATCCAGAGCCGGACCGTTTCGATCCGGTCGAACCTCGGCATGCCTACCGAACCGTCGTACGCCTGGTTTGTCGTTGCGGTACCACCCACCATCGTTTCCGCACTGCCCTGGCCACCCGCGTCACCCTCCTGCGGATCGGTGCCGGGCGGATCCGCCTCGGATAGTCCGGTGTCCAGCGGAATGCGGTACAGGCGCCAGCTGTCCGGGTTCTCCCAGTTGGATCGCTCCCGGTCGCCGCCGGCTACGAACATTGTGTCTTCGTGGTCCGGACTCAGATTCACGACGAATTTGAAGTAATCGTTCTGTACATCGAGAAATCCGGAGTAATCGAGGTCTTCGGTATCGGGACGCCGGTTCTGGTCCGGATCGCTGGCATTGACTTCCGGTCCATTGATCTTGCTGTAGTCGACCTGGTCGACCGGCACGTTGCCGCCCTGCGTGCCTTCGAAGGCGAAGTTGTCCCCGTGCGGGTCCGGATTCGTCACCGGGTCGAAACCGGTCTCGTCCTCGTCCCGCAGGCCGTCCATCCCGATATCTTCCTCCGGTTCCAGGAGATTGTTACCGAAACCGTCGCTCCGGTCATCTTCCGTATCCAGCCGCCCGTCGTCGTTGACGTCTTCGCTGATCACCCCGAGGTCGACGTGCAGTTCACCCCGGTTTCCATTCACCCACAACTCGATGAACCGGCTGCGCGTCTGGTCGACGTAGCCGCCGGCCAGTGGATGCATCAACCCGCCCCAACGGTTCAGTACGTCACCCGGTCCCATTGGCTGCCCCGGCGCGTTGAAGGTGGAATCGGCGTGTATACCACCCCAGCGCAGGTCCGGTTCCGTGGGATCGAATTCCATGATCAGCACGTGCTGCAGCTGGTCGCGGCCCGTGACCTCACGCGCCGGATAGATCTGGCGGACGTCGACCTGCTCCAGGGGATTGTACCAGATCAACCGGCCCCGCTGGCCGTGCGTGAGCCGATCAGGCGGACTGGACGGCCGCCAGCCGCTGCGGCGCACGCCCAGGTCGGTTTCCTCCTTGCTCCCTTCGAAATCGTCGATGAATCCGTCGCCCAGGATATTTGGGTTGGGCACGCTCTGGGCAAGCTCGGCTTCGATGATCAGCGAGGACGCCTCGTCCCCGAGGTCCGCGGGGGAGATGTAATCCATGAAGGAAGTCATAAAGTCCGGTTCGAATTCCAGGCGCGCATCGATCCCCCACATCATGTAGCGTCCGGTTTCGCGGCCGATCCGGGATTTCTGTTCCAGGGACTTGTCGGACCGGTACAGCAGGGTGCCCTTTATCCAGGACCGTTCGTTGAACTGGTATTCGCCCTGCAGCCCGAGCAGCGTGTTCGACACGGGCTTGAAGAACGGGGCGAACTGGAACTGGACGGTCACGTCGGCATCCGGGGTCAGGGCTTCCTCGTTCGTGAAGCGGATCTGTCCGACCTCGTACAGTATGATGTAGTCCGTTCCCCGCTGCAGTTGCTGGCCGTTCAACCGGACGATTTCACTTCCCTCGATGATGTTGGTCCGACCGAGCGCATACTGGGACAACTGGTTCCGGTATTCGACCTCCAGGAAGTACTTGTGCAGCCTGCTGTGCTCGCTGATGATCTGTTCGTTCGACAGGTTGTATATCCCGGGCGTTTCGTCAGGAAGGCCTTCGTCCTGGGTATCCGGATAGGCCAGCTGTCCGGCAGCATTCCGGGTCAGCATCGGCGCGAAGGGATACTGGTCGGGGAAGATCAGTTCGCCCCGCTCGAAATTGATCAGCGAGTAGTCGATATCGACACGCCGGTCGGGTTCTGAGTGGGCGTCCACTCCCCTTCGGTCGAGCCCCAGCAGCTGGACGTAGGGCGTCCCGTTCTCGTCGATCTCACTGTGTTCGCCTTCGGACACGATGCGGTAGATCCTCAGGTCGAAGCTATTCGGATCGATATCCGTCTGACCGAGGTAATACACGTTTCGCCACTCGTACTGCCAGGTACCCCATTGCTCGGGATCGTCCGGATTGTCCGGAGCGCGTTCCTGTTGCCGTTTGAGCAGGCGCAACAGTGGGGTGTCGCCGTCCAGGCGACCGTACCTCTTGACTTCTCCGTCCTGGCCAACGGTCTCGTAATAAACCGCAAGAATGTCGTCTTGCTGCAGCGGCTTATTCAAAGCGATGTAGCCGAAACGTTCGTTTACGTAGTATTCGTCGGATTCCAGGTACCTGAACTTGCCTTTCACGAAATCACCTTCCTCCGATCCCTGGATGAGCATGCCCTCGGCGTCGTACACCGGGGGATCCGGATAGGCATTGGCAAGGACAAGCTTCGGCTCGTCGGTCGGGGTGAGTTGCCCAGACACGAAGACCTGGATCGACCGGACCGAGTCCTCGGCCGCGACGCGATTTCCGTTTTCGTCTCGCTGCGAGAAGTCCCGACGGAAATTGCCGTCGATGAAATAGTAGGTCCTGCGCCTGAAGTCGAGGTCCCTGATCACCCGCCTGGAACCCTGCGAGCCCGCCTGGAACGTGGCCGACTCACCTTCCCCCTTCTCCTGGCTGGCGATCGCGGTCAGGTGGAAGCCGCCGAGTTGGCCCGTCGTTTTGATCCCGAACAGTCCGGTGTGCTGTTGCGTATAGCCCGTGAACTCCGTGTTCTTCAGATCGAGGGAAACGTTGCCCGCCTCGAAACTCTTCAGGATGCCGTTTCCTTCCCGTCCGTCGTCAAAGACATCCTGGTAACGGATGGCGAGGCTGTTGTCGAGATCGGTGAACGCTTCGCTGTTCTGCCTGATGTTCACCTCGATCTTCTCGCCGATGTTCCCCGTTACGGTGAACTCCTGGTTTTGCTTCATTGAAACGTTGGGTGCCCGGGACACCCGGTTCGTCGCCGTACTCGCGTTACCCTCCGTCCATCTGCTGTCCAAGTCCATTTCGATGCGCTGGTTTCCGAGAATCCGGATGACGGGCGAGCCGCCGCCGAGAAAAGTAGGCAGGTTCACCGGCACATCAAGGGTCAGCAGGCCTTCCTCTCTGAGTCGCGTTTCGGTGTCGAAAACGTAGGACAGCACGGACGTCCGCCACATTGCCCTGAATTGCGCCGCGCTGCGCAGCCGGTAGTACTGGTTAAAGGACAGGACCAGCGGCACGCGCAGGCCGAGTCCGCGTTCCTCGTCGATGTAAGCCAGAAGCTGTAGATCGGGATAGATGACGGTCCGGCCGCCGAATAGCCGCGGCGTGTCGGAAAGCGTACGCAATGGCGGCTTGCTTTGCCCGTAGGCGATTTCGTCAACCTCTTCGAACGTTACGAAGTGCAGCCTTGCGCTTTCGAGCCGGATCGTCGGGCCTTCCACTTGCGCCTGCGCGGCGAAGGACCACGCGGATACCAGCACGAGGCTGAGGAAAATCGTGAAATTGCGTTTCATAGATTAACGAAAATAAACCTGGGGAGCGACGCTCGCAATACCTGTTGGTACGTCTGAAGGACGACTGAAGGTCACCTTGCGTTCCATGACGGGAAGCCGCGTTCCATGCCGGGAGGCCCGCCGGCAAAAGACTTGACACGGCCTGGCGCCTGGATTAGCGTAAGCTTGCACACCGCTTTCGCGCCGGCGCCTTCGCACGAACGCCGTCGCACGAGCGCCGTTGGTCCTGATGCTCTGAACGAAACCTGGAGTTTGCTTCCCATGGAACAACAAGCCACCGAGTTGACCACGGGCGGATGGGTCTTTCTCATCCTCGCATGGACTGTAATCACGGGCCTGACCGCCGTCTGTTTTTACCGGGTAAGAAAGTTGGATTAGACCCGGCGGAATTTCCGATTCCTCGCCTTCAGGATCGCCCCCGAACCCTCGGTGTCGATTCCTCGCCTACACTCCGTTTTAAGTCTTACAGCGACAGCGAGTCTTCCCGATCCTAAACGTGCGCCCCGCTTGACATTCGGGCGTTTTTGCCTTATCCTGTAACGGTTTTCCCGACTACGATTGACGCCTGCAAAGGACCGCCATGCGGATCATCGTCAAATGTTTCGCAGGATGCAAGGACGCGGTAGGCGCGGCGTCGGTCGAGGTGGATCTCCCGGCGGGGACCACCGTGGGTGAGGCCTTTGCGGAGCTTGTTGATGCCTATCCCGCCCTGGCGAGCTACGACCGGAGCGTGATGCTGGCCGTGAACCGCGAATACGCCGACCGGCAGTCCGTGCTGGCAGATGGAGACGAACTGGCGTGCATTCCGCCCGTGAGCGGGGGCGCTGAGAGCCATCCGCGGCGCTGAACATGAGCGGCGGCGCAGTTCCTCCTTAAAGAAGCAGGTACAGGTGCGTGTACAAGATCACGAGCGAATACATAAAGCCGGACGCCCTCTTCGAATGGTCCCTCAAGCCCCACCACGGTGCGGTGGTCACCTTCGCCGGTACCGTGCGGGACCACTCGGACGGCCGGCGGACCCTGCGCCTGGAATACGAGGCCTACGCTGAGATGGCCGAAGCCAAGATGCGGGAAGTGGGCGAGGAAATCCGCGAGAAATGGGGCATCGAAGACGTCGCCATGATTCATCGTGTCGGCACGCTCGAAATCGGGGAGATCAGCATCCTCATCTCCGTGGCGACCCCCCACCGAAAAAACGCATTCGAGGCCTGTTCCTACGCGATCGACCGCGTCAAGCAGATCGTGCCCGTCTGGAAGAAGGAAATCCGCGCAGACGGGGAGCGGGAATGGGTGGAACGCAATACCTGAAAACCGGTCCCTGTCATGATAAACCTGGACCACGGCGCGGCGCCACCGGTTGACCCCCGTGTCATCGAAGCGATGGAGCCCTGCCTCCGCGAATACGCCGGGAATCCGTCGAGCCTTCACCGGGCCGGCGTGGAGGCGCGTAACGCGCTGGAACTGGCGCGCGGCCGCGTAGCTGGACAGATCGGCGCTGATCCCGGCGAGATCATATTCACCGCGAGCGGCACCGAAGCGGACAACCTGGCCGTCAAGGGGATAGCGCAGGCGAGCACGAACCGCGGCCGGCACATCGTTGTTTCGAGTATCGAGCATCACGCCGTGCTGTATGCCGCGAGAGCCATGGGACGGCAGGGGTTCACCGTCACGGAGGTCCCTGCCGACGGAGACGGTGTCGTGCAGCCCGACCGGGTCGCGCGGGCCATGCGGGACGATACCGTCCTCGTTTCCGTCATGCGCGCCAACGATGAGACGGGCACGATCCAGCCCGTGCGCGAAATCGCCGAGATCGCCCACCGGAACACCGCGGTCTTCCACACCGATGCCGTGGCTGCAATGGGGCGCATGCCCGTTGACGTTCACGAGCTGAACGTGGACGCCTTGTCCCTCTCCGCCCGGTCCCTGAACGGCCCGCCAGGCGCTGGAGCCCTCTACGTGAGGGCCGGCACCCGGCTGCGTCCCCAGGTGGAAGGAGGCGTCCAGGAAGACGGACGCCGCGGCGGACACGAGAACATCCCGGCGATCGTGGGTTTCGGCAGGGCGGCGGAGTTGGCGGCGGATGAATTGCCCGCCCGGATCGACCGCTTGAAGCGGCTGGACGAATCGCTGTTGCGCGGTTTGAGGGACCGCCTGCCGGATGCCTCCATCAACGGACATTCCGGCCTGCGCCTGCCGGGTCACATCAACCTTTGGATTCCGGAGGCCGACGGCGAATCCGCGGTCCTGATGCTCGACGCCCGGGGCATCGCCGTTTCCGTCGGTTCCTCGTGCGCCGCCCACGCGGCCAAGCCCTCGCACGTGCTACTGGCCCTGGGCCGAACGGCGGCCGAAGCCCGGTGCTCGCTGCTGATCACCGCAGGTCCGGACACCGTGGAATCCGATGTCGGCGAAGCACTGGACGCGCTCGCCGAGGTCGTGGGAGAACTGCGCGCCATCGCCGGCGTGACGGCATAGTATGCGTGGCGCGACGGCGCGGACGATCGGCGCCACCGTGCGGACGATCGGCGCCACCGTGCGGACGATCGGCGCAATTCATCCTGGGAGTTCCGACGAACCGTGAACCAACCGGCCATGACCCTCGACACCTTCGGCCTGCTCTGTCCCGTGCCGATCATGAAGACCGCGTCGGCCATCCGGGAGATCGCCGTAGGGGAAGTGCTGGAAGTGCTGGCCGACGATCCCCAGATCCTGGAGGACATGCCGGCCTGGTGCGCGAGTAACGGGCACGCCCTGCTCGACACCATCGAGGAAGGTGAGGAATACAGACTGTTCGTGAAAAAGGTAAAGTGATTGCCCTGGCGTGCCTTCGGATGTATTTTGCGCAACGAGATTCGACCACCGGCTGGTTGCCTGTTCGGGATTCGGCTGGTTGCCGTTCGACCTTCGGTTGGTTTACCGTTCGACCTTCGGTCGGTTGCCTGGTGGAAATGCGGTGGTTTTGCAGCGTAGCGCCACACAGCAGGAGATAAAGATGGCCCATGAAGTGACCATGCGGGACGTGGTGGACCAGTTGAAGCAGATCATGTACCCGGGATTCGACCGTGATATCGTCTCCTTTGGCCTCGTGAAGAACGTGCAGGCCTCCAATGGTCACGTGGCCTTCAGCCTGGCCTTTTCCACGCAGGACGAATCCACCCGGCGCCAGATCACTATGACGGCCAAAGAAGCCGTGGAGCGCATGCCCGGGGTACAGGACGTGCAGATCACCGGACCGCCGCCGGGACAGTCGGCCACGGCCACGGCCCAGGGACCCGCGGGCGGACCGGCGGGACAGCACGGACAACACGGACAGCCCGGCAAGATCGAACTGCCGGGGGTCAAGACCATCGTGGCGGTGGCCAGCGGCAAGGGCGGCGTGGGTAAGTCCACGGTCTCGGTGAACCTGTCGGTGGCCCTGGCCGACGACGGCGCGAGCGTGGGCCTGCTCGACGCCGACATTTACGGCCCCAGCATCCCGACCATGATGGGCGTCAAGGACCAGCCCGGCGTGGTGGGACAGAAGATCCTGCCCATGATCGCCCACGACATCAAGATGATGTCCTTCGGATTCCTGATCCCGGAAGACCAGTCGGTCACCTGGCGGGGTCCCATGGTCCACCAGGCCGTGCAGCAACTCCTGCGCGACGTCCTTTGGGGAGAGCTGGACTGCCTCGTCATCGACATGCCCCCGGGCACGGGGGACGCGCACTTGACGCTGACCCAGTCCGTGCCGCTCACCGGCGGCCTGGTGGTGACGACGCCGCAGGACGTGGCCCTGATCGACGCGCGGCGCGGCGTGGCCATGTTCCAGCAGGTAAACGTGCCCATACTCGGCATCGTCGAAAACATGAGCTATTTCAACTGTCCCCACTGCGGCGACCGGACGGATATCTTCACGACGGGCGGAGGAAAGCGGGCCAGCGAGGCGCTGGGCGTGCCCTTCGTCGGTGCATTGCCCATCGATCCAGCGGTCTGCATGGCCGGTGACCAAGGTACCCCCATCGTCCGGCAGGAACCCGACTCGCAGCAGACCGAGGCCTTCCGCCGGGTGGCGGAAACGCTCCGGGCATCGATCGGGGTATGAGGGAGGCTCAACCCATGTCCAAACCCGTGAAAGCAGTCGGATTGCTGTCCGGCGGACTGGACAGCACGATCGCGGCCGCCATGCTGATGCGGCAGGGCATCGAAATACAGGGGCTCACGTTCTACACCGGCTTCTGCGTGGTGGAGCACAACCGCAGGTCCAAGACGCGGAAGCGCAAGAAACCGGTGCGCAACGAGGCCCTGCAGGCCGGCGCCAAGCTGGACCTGCCCGTCGAGATGATCGACATCTCCGGTCCGGACTATCTCAAGGTGCTGACCGATCCGAAATACGGTTACGGAAAAACCGTGAATCCATGTATCGACTGCCGCATCTTCATGTTCCGCCGTGCCCGCCAGTACATGGACGAGATCGGCGCCCAGTTCATGTTCACCGGCGAGGTCCTCGGCCAGCGGCCCATGTCCCAGCGCCGCCAGCCCATGAATGTCATCGACCGGGACGCCGAACTGGACGGCCTGTTGCTGCGGCCCCTTTCCGCGAAGCGCCTCCCGCCCACCGTGCCGGAAACGGAGGGGTGGGTGGACCGGGAGCAACTGGGCGACATCCAGGGACGTTCCCGCCAGAAGCAGATGGAAATGGCCGAGGAGTACGGCATCGAGGACTATCCTTCGCCCGCGGGGGGCTGCTGCTACCTGACCGATGCGAATTTCGGCCGGCGCATCCTCGACTTCTTCGAATACGAGGGCAAGGAAAACCTGACCATGGACGACGTGATGCTCCTCAAGATCGGCCGTCACTTCCGCGTCAAACCCGACGTCAAGGTCGTCATGGGCCGGGAAGAAGGGGAGAACAAGTTCCTGGAGCGCTACACGCCCGGCCGGTGGAGACTGGAAACGAAGGACGTCACGGGCCCGACCACCCTGGTCGAAGGCGATCCCACCGACGACGACCTGCGTCAGATCGCGGGCATGACCGTTCGGTACGCGGGTTCGAAGGCCGATGCCGACACCCCGGTCACCTGCCGCTACGAAGATGCCGAACGCATCCTCGAACCGTCCCCGGTCGAGGAATCGGTGCTGGAGGAGTGGCGGATTTAGGCGGGTGTAGGAGTGCGATTCCTGTTGCCTGATCTTAATTCGGAACGCCGTTGGACTGAGTTGTTAAATCGTACAGAGTCTGATGATCTGCTGGAACGACTGGCAGATGATGCTTTGTCGGCACATCGGTCAGGACGGACCAAACCCTTAGACTTGAAAGAACTGAAAGACTGCAAATGCCCATGAAGAACCCGCCACACCCCGGCAAGGTAGTGCGCATTTCCTGCCTGGAACCGCTCGGCCTCAACGTCACTGAGGGCGCGAAGGTTTTGGGCGTCAGCCGTCAGGCAGTTTCGAATCTGGTGAATGGCCATTCACGGATTACCAGCGACATGGCCGTTCGCCTGGCAAAGGCTTTCGGCTCGACAACGGAGACCTGGATTCGTCTGCAGGCGGCTTACGACCTCGCACAGCCCGGTTACAAACCACTTTGACCGATCTCCCCGTAATAGAACGCACATCCAACAGTTTGGCCGAGGTCAACGCATCCATCATCTGGCTACATGGACTGGGGGCGGATGGAAACGATTTTGCGCCGATCGTGCCGCAACTGGGGCTGCCGGCGGCCTACGCGGTCCGTTTCTTGTTCCCTTCAGCGCCATCCATCCCGGTGACGATCAACCAGGGGATGGTGATGCCCGCATGGTACGACATCATGGAACTGGGCGAAAACCGGCGTCTCGACGAAGACGGGTTGCGCGCTTCCGCCGGCAAAGTGCATGCGTTGTTGCAACAGGAGATTGATCGGGGCGTACCGAGCGAACGGATCCTGCTGGCGGGCTTCTCCCAGGGCGGCGCGGTCTGTCTCGAAGCCGGCCTGTCGTTCCAGGACCGTATCGGCGGCATCATTGCACTGTCCACCTACTTTCCCACGGCCGCCAGCGTCGTCGTGCATCCGGCCCAATCCGGGCTTCCAGTACTGGTCTGCCACGGATCAATGGATCCGATGTTGAATGAACCCCTGGGCCGCGCCGCTGTTGAATCCCTCAGGCGACTGGGCATGGTTCCCGAATACCACTCGTATCCCATGGGCCACCAGGTGTCTCCGCAGGAAATCGTACAGATCGGCCAATGGATCCGTGCCGTCCTGTAAAGAAGGTTAGTGAATTTGGCCCGTATTCTTAAATGCGTTCGAATAAGCTAACTAACTGACTCACCTGAATAAGCTTCTTTAAAGGACATAAAGATTAACTCGGGTAAAACTGACGTCGTGCAGAATCTTTGAATGCACTCTTAATCAGACGGAAGCTTGATCTTGAGTCCTGATAAAGGGTGTAATAAAGACTGAACTCTATCGATGGTCCTCCATCGGTAGTGCAACTAGATCAGAGATACTTTTAATGTCGCTGTTGCTCGATAGGTATCCGATTCCTCGATGTAGGTGAAGTCGGAATTGTCTTGCCAGAGCTTCAGGATTTGTATCAATCCCATCCTGATTGCATCGTTCTTTTAGGATAGCTAAGTACAGTTCGTGATTAGGTCCACCAAACACCTTCCAGCTCATTTCTACGTTACTATCTCCCGGTATTGGTACATCTGGTGGAATACTCTTCTCAGCTAACGAAACGCAGAAACCCCAGCGACAAAGAACGTTCCAGTGCTTTATACCGGTACGACGTTTCAGTTTTATCAACTGGTCCTTGGCTGTTTGAGATAACCTGATATGTTCAATTGACATGAGTTTGTTTGATACCCTCAAAGTATCCTTCATTAACTTGAGTCCTACCTAATACATCATCATACACAAGTTGATATCTTTGGCCGATCCAGGGATTCAACTTCCGTAAATACTCCCCTGAGATTTCCTCGTCAGTGGACAGTAGAAGGACCTGATGGCTAGCGTAAGGAAAGTAATGCTCAACGAGATGTGACCTATGGGTTGTATCAAGACGGCCGAGAGGAGTATCGATGGCGGTGGGTAAAGGACGTCCCGATGCCTTTCCAAGACCCCAAAGTAAAGCAACGCCTAGTAACTGACGTTCACCAGCAGAGAGTCTTTGAATCTGGATTCGATTATCTTCTTTATCAAACAATGTTAAGTTAAACCTATCGGGATCAATAGTCAGCCGGTCGACGAGTGATGTTTTGTGAAGAAGGTGTTTATAGCTTTGCAATACCAGTTCTTCAATACGCCTCAGGTGGCGTTGTATTACCATCATGCGAAATTGCTTTATTGTCCCTTGAACTTTTGAAGTATATGATAGAATACGATCCCGATCTTTGCTCTTGATGCAAAGTTCTGCGTTTTCGTTCAGTAGTTTTGCGTGTTCTAAGTGTTTTCGTTCGATATCACGTTGAAGTCGACCAATACTACCATCAAGTACGTTGATTTCTGTTTCGGTGTCTGAAATTCCAGATTGCTGCCTCTCCCTTCGCTTGAGGACGTTCGCAAGGGTATCTGGTGCTGGTATGTTAGCATATTCGGTGCTTGTGTAACTTAAATCCAGCTCGAGTTGTTCCTGTTTCTCGAGTAACGATTGTGACGTACGAAAAACACTGGTCAGTGATTCTTCACGCAAAGTTTTCAGGCGGATCTGTGCTTCGGTAGAAAGTTGAAGGTAGGCCCGGATCTTTACTCGTTCTTTACGAGATCGTCGATCTTGAAGCTGCATTTGCCGAATACTCTCGACCAAATCACCATCATTTGACAGTTTCTTAATCTGTTTCAGGAATGTAGAATCTCGATTTTCGAGAGTATTGAGTAACCCACGGTTGAGTCTACTTGCTTCTTCATTTGCATCTTGTTTGGCCATGTTATCCAACAGATGCTTGACCAATAATAGAGGTAGTTCACTGGAAGCGATTTCCCGGAGAGAGTTCTGCCCTAATTTGACAGTCTGTTCAGCTTCGACTTTTCGGTCTTCAATTAACTGCCGTTTATCAAAGAGTACGCCACCAAGCTTACGGTATTGTGATTCCACCTTCTTGAGAGCAGATTGTTTTTTATTGAGAGCAGCAGCATTGTTGGCTCGTTCTTTTATCAATCCTTCAAGCTGTGATTTCAATATCGCCAGTTCGCCTTCGATAGTTTCAATCTTTTCTTGTGTCTCGCTTTCGTGTAGTTCGGTGCGTTTACGGCGTTCCAGCGTTTCAAGATCCCTATGAAGTTGATCGACTATATCCAAACCCAAGAGGTTTTCGATTGCCGAACCTATTAAGTCTGCAGAATCATCTTCACCTACATACCCCTCAATCTTTTCACCATCAAAAAGAAAAAGATGTGCTATGTTTGGTGGAAAAAACTCGTGTACCTGATTTAGCCAGTTTGCAGTAAGCACTGGATCTTTTTTTCCATCCAACAGAACATCAAACCGCTCGCGAACACGACTGTTTTTAATTTCCCAAGATCGAATAATACGGTAACTTCGCTCTTTCCCGTCAGTCCTGTATCGAAATACGATTTCAATGTTTGTTTCTTCAGTTCTTGCGTGACCATGTACACATCTGCGAAGGAATTCCTGGTAACTAAGTGCTCCACGATTCGAGCACTTAGCGATTGGTCCATAAAGACCAAGATGTATAGCGTCGATCAGCGTAGTCTTACCAGCTCCATTAAGACCACCAATTAGGATTACTGGCTTTTTGTCGGATGGTGGTGTTAGACGAAGATGCTGTCGTCCACCAAACACCCCGAAATTGGTTAGGTTAATCTCATCGATTATCAAGTGACTTGTCCTTCATTGGAGGACTGGTCGGAAAGTTCGAATGTAATCTGTTCGATGTTCCCATTACAGCTTTGCTGTTCGGCGATGTCTATCGCGCTTTGTAGTGTATCTCGGCGAAAACGCGCATAATCGACCGCATCTTCTTTGTCTTCATAGTACCCGCGTTTTAAGGCCTTCTCTATAGCTTCAAACACCCCGGACCGCCTCAACATGGAACTGTATCGTTTTTCAACTGCAAGTAGCTCACGTACGAGTTGGAAATGTACTTGATCGTTGCCACATATTTCCTTTAACAACTCTATTTCGTTTATCCCAAAGGCATGATTGTCATCAAGGCGTTTGTAGGGATACGACATTCCAGTTGTAGATTCGTACACCTTGGGCAGGATGTCTTCCATTTCATGCTTCTCAACAACCCAAATTCGGCGTATTTCTTCAAGTTCTTCAAGTGTGACGAGATCGATATTACGGACTTGCTCAGGACCGTTCTCTCTTATAAACGCTTGAGCTTCCAATACCTTGCGCAGCCATTGTTCACGAACTTCTTGTTTATATGGTCCATGGATAGGACGATCATGAAACAGTTGAACTGTACCATTTTGCCTTCGAAAATCGCGTAGATGTCGATCGTCCCGTGTATCTAGCTCATCACGGAGCTGAAGAAGTGGCAACATCCACTCTTTTTCTTGATCATTGTGGATCATCGCTTGCATTGATTTGTCTTTATCAACCAATGTACAAACCCAACAACCGAAACGACTATCTCCACAGCTTGGTGTGCTGGTATCAACCACAAGGGGGCACTCTCCGCCAGCAGTAGCACCTTGGTACATTGTGAGGAGATCCTTATTGTCATATCCCCATGGGTTCTTCACTTGCATTAGAAAAAGCCAGACATCGTCATTAGACCAGTTTTCTAACGGTGAGTACACAAGTGAATTAGGTAGACTGGCATTCGGGCTAAGGTGATCGCGGATACGTCTTTTTTCGTATTTACTCATGACTTTGGAACGCACAGAACTTTCCGCCTTGCGAGTTCCTAGTACAAGAATTGCTTCACCATGTTTTTGAACAACCTCGTTGATGAATCTAGTCGATGGTTGAATCTTCATTCTTTCAGTACACCATCGAAACTTCGGACGTGGTGCTGGATAACCACGTCCAATAAGGTTCACCCAGAAGGTGTCCGATGTCAGTGGAGTGAGTTGGTGAGAGGTAATAGGTAACTTCTGGCTGGTAGCTTCTTTATTTATGTTTTCGAGAGACTTTCTAACCCAGGCCGCGATGATCGGATTCTCTACAAGTGTATCTGTGCTGATGACATAAACAGGTTTATGCAGATTGCCCCGGTCGAGGCTGGAGAGGGCGAGCCATACAAGCTGCAACGCAGCAGTGGAATCCTTACCTCCACTATAACCAACGACCCAAGGTATTTCATCGGACTGATAAAGTGCCGTGACCTCTTTGAGATAAGAAGCAATGGTCTGTTTCAGTCCGAGACCAGAGAATATAGATCGTGGGTTTTCTTTCTGGTTCATTGCTGTTTGACCGACCTTGTTCCCTTCAGATAGCGATATAAAGTGTTACATCTGTCTTAGTCGGTGGCTTTTTAAACATACCTTGGGTTTTGCATTTATACCATGGAATTCGCAACCTTATATTCATGAAAACACGGGTCAAGTAACCGCGGTACTTCGCTTCTATTTCTCTTGCAGCTTCAGTACATGAGCGGTACAATAAAGACCTAAAACAGATGTTTGGTAGTTTACAATAAGATAACGTGGTTTTACCGTGTAGTAAACCCCCAATTTGAATTTCTAATATGACGATGTTTGGTGCATATCTAGACTGCAATGCGACGGCACCACTTGAGCCGGCCGTGAAGGATACCTTGATCAGGTATTTTGCTGACGAAGTCGGCAATTCGGGTAGCCGGACACACGAGTATGGTATCAGGGCCAATCGTGCGGTGGAGGAAGCTCGTGAACGGGTTGCATCAGTGGTAAAAGTTAAACCTGATGAAGTCGTATTCACAAGTGGTGCCACTGAAAGCGACAATATCGCTCTGCTAGGCATCGCGGATTACGGTAGAAAAACAGGCAGGAATCACATCGTATCTTCGGAGATAGAGCACAAAGCGGTACTGGAACCATTGGACATGCTAGAACGACAGGGATTCGAGATCACTTTGGTTAAACCGAACCGCGGAGGAAGGATCGAAGTTGAAGCGATTGAGGCCGAGGTTCGTACAGACACGCTACTAGTCTCTGTGATGCATGTGAACAACGAGACCGGAGTTTTACAGCCTATCAATGAAATAGCCGAAATGCTCGGGAACTACGATGCTTACTTCCACACAGATGCCGCCCAAGGCTTTGGTAAATCCATATCAGAGTTGTGTAACGACAGGATTGATCTAATTAGCGTAAGTTCTCATAAAATCTATGGTCCAGTTGGTGTTGGTGCGCTGGTAATTCGAAAACGTGGTTTTAAACGACCACCAGTTAATCCGCTCGTTTTTGGTGGCGGCCAGGAACGCGGACTTAGACCTGGTACGATTCCTGTTGCTCTAGTTGCAGGATTCGGACTAGCGGCCGAAATCGCGGAATATACCTGGTTCGAACGAAGAAGCAGGTGCATAGAAATCCGCGAAAGCGCCTTGGAAGCACTGGGCGGTTTGGGGATATATCTCCACGGCGATCAGGATCATGTCCTACCTCACGTAGTCAATTTCTCAGTGCCGAAAGTAGAATCAGAGGCAGTGATGCTATCGCTGAAGGGGCTAGCCGCTGTATCGAATGGATCGGCTTGTACATCGCAAAGCTATACACCAAGCCACGTTTTGAAGGCCATGGAACTCTCTGACGATGAAATCAATGGTGCTGTGCGGCTATCGTGGTGTCACCTTACGGATGACATTGATTGGTCACAGATTGCGTCGCGTATAGGATCATTGATGTAACTCGGACAGTGTGTTTTACCTCTAGAATTGTAATACTGCACGCCGCAAACCAGATTAAGGATGCTGGATTTTAGTTGTTTCCTGACGAGATTTGGTTGTACAAAGTGGTCGGTTAGTTTAAACGATTACCGACTGTAATATAGCCAATTGGATCTTTGCTATGGGCCTTAGAGATATCGATTACAAAGAAGACTACAGGTCGGGATACAACGATATTGTCGCTGAACTTCTCCGACCAAGCCTTGAAGTATCAAGTGAATACTGGCGTGCAGTTGGTTATTTCTCCAGTTCATCACTCGAAGCTTTTGGTGCACCTTTGGGTACGTTTATCAAGAATGGTGGAAACATACGATTGGTCACATCGGTTGAGTTGTCAGCTCGTGATCTACAGGCAATTAAGGAAGGGGCAGTTAGAAAAGACGTATGCGAGTCTCGACTCAAAGCGATCGTTGACGAGCAATTCGCAGATGGCATGGGCGATGGCGTAGCACGTTTGTGTACGTTGATAAAGATAGGCAGGATGAAGATCTTAATCGCTGTACCCAAGACTGGCACGGGCGTTTACCATGAGAAGATAGGCGTCTTTCATGATGAACAAGACTACGTTGCATTTACGGGATCCTCAAACGAAAGTCTGAATTCTTACGAGAATAATAGGGAGTGTATTGATGTTTATCCATCCTGGTTAAGTCATAGTCGTGCCGAACGAAAACGTAAGCATTTTGAGGACCTTTGGAATCGTAATGATCTGGGAGTTGAAGTTTATACATTTCCTGAGGCCGTGGAAAACAAACTCCTGCGGATCTCTGAGCAAAAAAAAACTTGGAGTTATCAACACAGGAGTGAAAAAAACGAAGACAAGTGGCGCCATCAAGAGGAAGCACTACAGGATTTTCTTAAGGCCGAACGTGGGATTCTCAATATGGCAACCGGTACTGGAAAAACAAGGACGGCATTAAAAGTTATCTCAAATCTAGTTGAAACCGAAAAGATCGACAAAGTGATTGTGGCGATGGACGGCGTTGATTTATTGGATCAATGGCGTGGAGAACTACTTACCTTGCGACGTCACTTACCGGTCAATTTTAAGGTTTTTAGGGATTACTCAGATTATAAAGATGTACAAAATTTCGTACTTGATCCATTCCGATCGATTTTACTCGTTTCTCGACGCCAGGGAGTGTCTAGAGATCCCTTAACAGCCGCACTTAGCAGCTTGAATACAGTCCAAGCGAATCGGACACTATTGATTCACGACGAAGTGCACAATCTAGGAAGCCCACTTTCCTGCAAACGGTTGTCTGGATTGTCAAATGGAATACGATTCAGGCTAGGATTAAGCGCCACGCCTGAAAGGGAATATGATGGAGACGGAAATGCTTTCATTGAGGAACATATTGGTCCAGTAGTTTCTAGATTCGGATTAGAAGATGCTATACGTCGTGGAATCCTTACGCAATTCAGTTACTATCCACTTGAATATGAACCAGCACCTGAAGACAAAGAACGCGTTCGAGCAATTTACAGAAAGCGATACGCACGGGCTAAATCCGGTGATCCTATGTCTGATGAAGAGGTGTGGATCGAAGTAGCGAATGTTTACAAGACATCACTAGCGAAATTACCTGTGTTCTCGAACTTTATTGCACAGCATAAGGACCTCTTGGAACGTTGTATCATATTCGTAGAAACTCAGGAGTTTGGCGCAAATGTGTTGGACATTGTTCACGAGTATCGTCCGGACTTTCATTCATACTTTACAGGTGAGCAACAGGATACGTTGAAGCGTTTCGCTAGTGGTGACTTGGAATGCCTAGTGACATGCCATCGCGTGTCAGAAGGTATAGATATCAGATCGCTAAACACCGTAATTCTACTATCTTCAGCACGCGCAAGGCTGGAAACTATTCAACGAATGGGTCGTTGTCTACGAATCGATCCGGATAACCCTAAAAAAACCGCCAACATAGTGGACTTTATCCGCAAAACCGAAGATGATTCAGACGGTTTTCCCAATGTAGATGAAGAACGACGCAATTGGTTAATCGAACTTTCCAAAGTGAAGGTCGAGAGTAAATGAGTTTGGATCGCAAAATAACTGAAGCCATAGAAGCCGCGGTTGCGGAAGCTGGACAGCCACCCAGAGTGGCAAAGCGGTTAATAGCTTGGTTTGAATCACTAAACTCCGGCAGTGAGGAGATTAACGATGCGTCACAGGCCAAACTACATTTGGAAGTCCTTTATGAAGGTACTGTTGTGAGTAACGAGAATCACAATAACAAAACCAACGATAAGAACAATGTAATCGATGGTGTTTTTTAACCAATAAGGGCATGTATTTAGGTGTATCCAGGGAGAATGTTAATGTCCGCTGTTCTACGAATCCTGGGATGGAAGGCCGAGGGTTTACGTTGTCCAGATCACGAAATCAGATGTGGATCTGAGAACGGTAACACTAACAATGTTACCCTTGTGCAGATGCCCAACGGTACAGGTAAAACTACGACTTTAGAACTTCTACGCGCTGCGCTATCTGGATCTGCTGGCGACGAGAGGTGGGATCGATCAAGAATTAGTGAGTATCGGAAGCGAGATAGTAATCGCAACGACGGACTGTTTGAAGTGAGCTTACTGCTTTCCAATCGCCGAGTCACCATTAGAATGGAGTTCGATTTCGAAACCAACAGTGTTCTGTACAAGACGTCTCATAGTCGATCGTCCGATAGTCAATCCTCCCAAAGTGCAGGTCAGCGAGTTGGTTTTCATCCTCCGTCAGATTTTAGAAGGTTTATGAATGAGAACTTCGTGAGTTTCTATGTCTTCGACGGAGAATTGGCTCAGCGATTACTTGATCGCGAGTATATGGACGCTGAATCCGTAGTTACAAGCCTGTTTCAAATCGATGTTTTTCACGAGTTATCGAGAAAGGTAGCGAGGTATTGGGAGGAAGAAACCAAGCAAGTTAATGCAACAGAAGAAAGAGGACTTAATCGTCGGTTAAATCGTTTGAAATCTCTGAAAAAAAGAAAGATTCAGTTGATTGCAGAGAGAGACGGGTTATTGAAAGCAAAAGATATACTGATCGATCATCTCCAGAACAAAGAAGAAGCGTATAAAAACGAAATTTTGAAAGAGAAAGCTCTATCTGATGAAATCACACTCGCTGAGGAAAAAGTTCAGGGGGTTCAGTCATCGCTTAGGAACGAAGCCCAAGAAACGCTCGATGCTATGCTTGATCCGCATGCGATTTCATCGGTTTTCGCTCAGTCAATGATGAATATGAAAACCAATCTGGATCGGGTAAAGTTGCCAGAAAGTGTTGCAAAGGAGTTCTTCGAAGAACTCGCAGAAGAGTCCTACTGCGTATGCGGTAGATCAATTGATGATGATATACGAACTGTTATTAAGGTTCGAGCAAAACAGTATCTTGATACTGATGATATCGCTTTTCTGAACTCTATGAAAAGTGCGATTCAAGACGCAGTTGGTTCATCGTTAGATGGTTCAGCTAAGGCATTGAACGAAAGACTAGAAACACTGGGAGAACTAGTACAGAATGAAAGAACGGCCTTAAACGATCTCGAAACTCTTCAACTTGAGGCTGAAAGATCCGATCCCTCGGTGAAAACAGCGCGAGATGAAATCGATGCGCTGACCAAGCACTTGGAAGATATAAATGACAAATTGGAAAAGTACGAAAGCAAAGACAAAGAGCTACCGGATGACAAGGTAAATGGTATAGAAGAGATAAGCAGACGCATTGAGGACGCGGAAACAAAGGTGGCCGAGATTACTCAAACGATAAAATTGAAATCGAAGAGAGATTCACTTTGCGAGATTTTAAACAACGCCCATCAGAAAGCACGAGATTGGATAACGAGCGAGATCTGTGTAGAAGCAAATGAACGAATTAGTGAGTTGTTACCTTATAATAACATCTTGATTGATAAGATAGATAAGTGCCTTGTGTTGAAAGAGCAAGAGGGAGGAAGTGCGGGTGAAACACTTTCTGTTGCTTGGGGGTTTTTGGCGACCTTATTTCACAGATCAGACCACAAACTACCTTTTGTTGTAGACAGTCCCGCAGGGGCGATAGATTTAGCAGTGCGGCCCAAAATCGGAGATCTAATCCCTAAACTGACTGGGCAGTTTATCGCGTTTACGATTTCCTCGGAACGAGCTCAATTTGTTTCACAGTTAAAAAAGGCGTGTACCGACGAAGTTCGATTTGTTACCGTGTTTCGTAAAGGACCGGCTAGTTTTGAGAATCAAGCGAAAGAGATTGATGGTAGTTCTGAAACATCCGATGGTTTTGTCGTACCAGGCGAGGCATTCTTTAACTCGTTTCAACTTGATATTGAGGAGGAGTCTGCCTGATGGCGCCTTTTAGATTACATAGAGACGCCCAAGACTGGTTTTTTAAAGACTTGTACAGTTCTAAATCGTTTAAGATAGGGTTCGATGCTTTTTATTTTTGTTTCATTGCTGGAATCAGTATTGACCGTAAAGAGTATTGCCCACAAAGTGAAACGGAAGAGCTAGTTGACTATTTCCCTGAAAAATACGCCGGTCGAGGTAACTTGTTGATTTCTCTCTTTTTAACCCGAGAACTTGAAAAACTGGGTGTGACAATGTCAGATAAGAAAGAAGTCCACTCGACCATTGCACATCTTGTCAGTTTAGATGCAAGAAACCATCTAAGTACTGAAGGTGTACATGAGTTTAACAAGTACGCTCATGCAGGTTTTGAAATGTTGAGAGAGTGGTTTAATGAAGATAGACCACGTTCATTGGAGACGTTTTTAAGGACATTCAAGTTGAAAGTCGATAAGGTTCTTGAAGGTCGATAGTTAGGTATACGAATGGCGATTTCACCAGAGCAATCAACATTTGGCGGCTTGTTCGAAAACAACCGCACGTTTAAGGTACCAAAGTATCAACGTGGTTATGCGTGGGAAGAAAGGTCTATCGAAGATTTCCTAAATGACATTGATGTATGTCTTGAGTTTCGTAATTCAGGAACCCCCAAAACACATTTTTTTGGTGGAATTGTAGTGTTGCAGAATGACATAAATACTCCGCTTCAGCAGAACTTTGAAGTCATTGACGGACAGCAGCGTTTAGCTTCAGTTGTAATGGTAGTTTCGTCGGTTATCAAATGTTTGGAACAAATCGTCGAGGAACTTAACAGTCGAGTAGAACCAGATATCGCTGTGGGAAATTTAAAGGCCAACTTGGAAACTGATATAGTAGAGTTAAAACGGAAGTACTTGTACCGCACAATAGATTCGGGAAACGGGTATAGTGAGATACACAAACTTACCTTGTCAGATGCAGATGATACGTTCTTTAAGGGGACACTAGTAGGTGAATCTGCGGATCCACCAAATAGGATATCTCACAAACGTATTCGAAAAGCTTATCAACAGTGTAATAGGTTTCTCACTGAACGATTGCATAACCTTTGTGTAGAGAGGAAAACTGAATTTTTAAGGCAGCTTGTTAACAACGTTCTTTTAGAAGATTGCGAAGTGGTATTAATGCTTTCGGATAACAAAGGCGAAGCATACCAGATATTTCAGGTTTTGAACAATAGAGGAGTACAGCTATCTGATGGGGATTTGTTGCGAGCAAGTACGTTAAAACAACTTTATCAGAATTCAACCCAGATTCAAAATCAAGTATCAGAGTTATGGGATCGGATCCTGTCATATTCTACGAACGAGATAGATCGATACCTAAGATGGTGTTTTACGTCATACGAAGGTGAAAGACCGTGGAAACACGAATTCGCGCGTCAGTTCATAGATAGGCGATTCTCAACAACAGACAATGCTATACCGAGTTCAGAGGAGGCATCTAATTTAATGTCGGAGGTCAGGCAGTTGCATGGTGATGTGAAGCAGATTCACGACTTAGAGAAAGGAGTTTGGCCGTTTCCAACGCCGAGTACAGTAAATGAATGGGATCGAAAAAGGCTTTTGGTACTTGCCAGAATGCTACGGCACACCAATGCGGTTCCGTTACTTCTTTCAATATGCGAAGTAGGTGAGGAAGATTTAGCAAAAGCTGTTGCAGTAATTGAAAGAACGGTGTTTAGGTATAAAACCATGGGGAATGTCCATATTGATCGATTGACAAAACTTTACAATAGGTTTGCAAAAAATACTCGTGATTCTGGGCAGTTTTCAATTACGAGATTGCGAAGAGAACTTAAAGAACTTTTGAGTGCCGTTAATATCGGGGATGAGGTTTTTAAGCCAATTATAGAGGCGAAAACGTACGTGGTACGTGGATCTAACAGAGAAATTCGGTATATGCTGACCACATTAGAAGAATATCACCAGTGGTACGAGAACGGTGCTCGGGGTACACCAAAATGTAATGACAGTATTATGTTGTTCGACTATGAAAACACAACAATTGAACACATATATCCACAGAATGCTAGTGAGAATGAAAGAAACCCAGACCTTGAGTCAGTGAAGCATATGGTAGGCAATTTGACGATATTAGGACCTGAAGAAAACAACAGATTTTCGAACAAATCAACTGACGAAAAACTAGAACTTTTTAGAGATTCTAATCTCATGATGAATAGGAAAATTGCAGAAAACGGTACATGGACAAGCGAGATCGTACGGAGAAGAACTACAAGAATCGCCAGTATGGCTGCAAAGGTATTCGTTCCCTAATTTAACGAATACATAACTG
>VXWP01000083.1:0-38657 GCA_009835325.1 Gemmatimonadota bacterium
GATGCGTGCCGCGCGTGAGTCGGCAGCGGCCCGGCCGGCACTGACGGCATCCGGCCGCGGCTCGGCCGGTCAATCGATGCCCAGTATCTCCCCCGCGTCGCGGTGAATCATCCCTTCCATTTCCGTTTCGTCCAGGCGGGGCAGTCTCGTGCCCTCGAGCATGGCGTTCAGGCCGCGCAGGTCGCGGAGCGTGTCGTCCACCGTCGTGACCGGGTAATCGGTGCCGAAAAGCAGCTTGTTCCATACCCCGTATTCCTGGACGAGCATGAGACTGTGATAGAACTGGAAGGGACGGTAATGCAGCCCCGAGATATCGGCGTATACATTGGGATGCTTGCGGATGACCGCCACCGTTTCCCCTTCGTAGGGATGGCCGAGGTGGGCCATGATTATCCTGCAGTCGGGATACTTGATGGCGACGGCGTCCAGGTGGCGGGGCAGCGTGCAGTCCAGCGGCGCCTGGTCCACGAACGTGGTGCCGGTGTGCAGCAGGACGGGCAGTCCGTTTAAGGCGGCGTAGCGCCACAGGTCGTCGAGTTCGGGGTCCTGGGGATAGAACCCGGCGTACATGGGCAGCAGCTTGATGCCCCGCATGCCCAGGTGCTCCCGGCCTTCGATCATTTCCTCTCTCCAACCGTCCTGGGTGGGGTCCAGCGACATGAAAGGAATCGTCTGATCGGGGTACGCCGCGCAGTACTCCGCCACGTAGCGGTCGGGCGTCCACAGCCCCGACAGCCTCGCTTTTCCGCCGAAGACCACGGTCTTCACGGGTGCTCCGGCGTTTCGCGCCGAGGCCAGATAGCTTTCGTACGACGGCGTCAGGTCCAGTTCGTAACCCCGCATGCGGATGGCCTGCGCCCGGAAGGTATCGTTGAAGTGATCGGGATACCTCCAGGCATGCGAATGCACATCGTAGATCATGAAACATCCTCCTTGTTCCGTGCTATCGCTGGCCGTCGTACCTTCTCAGCGCGGGCGACCGCCAGGCAATGACGGCGACGGCCGCAAGACAGCCGATCCCGCCGGTGACTACGGAGAACGGCGCGCCGGCGAGTCCCGCCACCAGTCCGGCTTCGGCCTCGCCGAGCCGGGGGCCTCCCATGACGAACATCATGTTTACCGAGGTCATGCGGCCGCGCAGTTCGTCCGGGGTCGACAGTTGCATGATGGTATGGCGCAGCACCATGCTTATCGTGTCGAAGGCGCCGGTCAGCAGCAGCGCCGCGAAGGTGAGCCAGAAGCTGGATGAAATGCCGAAGACCACGGTGGCCAGCGCGTAGCAGCCCACCGCCTTGAACAGCAGCCGGCCCTGGCCGGAGATCACGGGGAAGGTGGACATGAGCGCGCCGGTCAGCACGGCGCCGATCGCCGGGGCCGCCGAGAGCAGGCCGTATCCCCGTTCCCCCACGCCCAGCACTTCCGTGGCGAAGATGGGCAGCAGCGAGGTGGCGGAAGCGAAGAAGGTGGCGGTGAAATCCAGCACCATCGCCGAACGGATGATGGGCGACCGCTTTATGAACCTGAGACCGTCGAGGGCCGCGGCGAAGCTGACCCGCGTCACGCTCCCGATGCTCCGGTGTACGGTGCGCATCATCAGGATCGGCACGATCATGAAGGCGAAGGAAACGGTGTTGATCCAGTAGACGGTCGCGATGGAGCCCGTGGCCAGGATCAGGCCGGCCACGCCCGGTCCGGTCACCGAGGCCACGTGGGACGCGGTGATATTGATGCTCATGGCGTTGGCGAGATGCCGCCGGGCCACGAGGTTGGGCACCATGGCGTTCTTGGCCGGACTGCTGAAGCAACCGATCCCCGCGCTGATGGCGGTGATCACGTAGAGTGCCGTGGCGGAATCCTGTCTCGACCACGTAATCCATGCCAGCGTGGTACTGATCAGGGCGAGGCCGCATTGGGCGATGAGCAGTACGCGCCGGCGGTCGTGCGTGTCCGCAATTACACCGGCCAACGGAGAAAGGACAAGGATGGGTATGAGTCGTATAACCGCCATCGCGCCAAGGGCATACGCGGATTCGGTCAACTGATACATGTGCCACAGCACCGCGGTCTGCTGCATGCGGGATCCGGTGAGTGAAACGACCTGGCCGGACCACAGGAGCCGGAAATCGCGATACTGGAGTGCGGGAAACCGGTCTCGTACTGCTTGGAGGGTCAGTGGCATGACGAAACTGAAGATACCATGCGGTCAGTAGCTGTCAAGGCGGACCGGTTCCGTCGCAGTACGCGTCCCGTGTACGCTGCCGGGACATTGGTCTTGACACCTCGTCGACGTACCGGATATCATGGCGTCAGGTCGCCGGCGTCCGGGCGCCGGTGGTCAGGTCGCCGGCTCGCACTCGACCGAACGGAGGGCATGATATGCTGTACATCGACGAAGACCAGGTAAGCTGCTTACTGTCCATGGACGACGCGCTGCGCGCAGTCGAACAGGCCTTCGGCGGACTCGGATCGGGGAAGGCGGTGAACATCCCCCGTTCCAGGGTCCGGCTGCCGGGCCATACGCTCCACGTAATGTCCGGGGGGATACCGGCGTTGAATCTAACCGGGTTGAAAGCCTATACGACCACGCGGCACGGCGCGAAGTTCGTCGTGTTGCTCTTCCGGGAGGACACTGGGGAACTGCTGGCCGCGATCGAGGCCGACCGCCTCGGTCAGATGCGAACGGGCGCGGCGAGCGGCGTGGCGACGAAGTACATGGCCCGGAAAGACGCGTCCAGTGTGGGGGTTATCGGTACGGGGTGGCAGGCCCGAAGCCAGCTCGCGGCGATCTGCGGCGTACGCGGGGTAACCTCCGTAAAGGCCTACGGGCGGGACCGGACGCGACGGGAGACCTACTGTCGGGAGATGAGCGAGACCCTTGGTGTGCGGATACAGCCGGTCGATTCGGCCCGGGCCTGCGTGGAGGAAGCGGAGGTGGTCGTCACGATCACCAGTTCGGCAAAGCCGGTGCTGGAAGGCGCGTGGCTGGCACCCGGCGCCCACGTGAATGCCGCCGGTTCCAACGCGCTCGTTCGCAGCGAGATCGACGCGGAGACGGTCCGGCGGGCCAGGGTGGTGGCCGTCGATTCCAGGGAGCAGGCGAAGGTGGAGTGCGGAGACCTGCTCGAGCCGGTGGAAAAGGGGATCCTCCACTGGGACCGCATACACGAACTGGCCGACGTGGTCGCCGGCCACGTGCCCGGCCGTATCGAGCCCGACGACATTACGCTCTTCGAATCCCAGGGTCTGGCCGTGGAGGACGTGGCCGTGGCCGCGGTCGTTTATGAGCGGGCGAAAGCCGAAGGCGTGGGACAGCACGTCGGGTGACGGTGGATCGGGTAACCACCGGGCGGGTGATCGCCGGGCGGGTGACGGCGGATTGGCTGACAGCGCGGGCTGCCGACCTGCGTTTACTTCTTTTGGCCCGAGGTTACTTCAACGCCTCGACCCGGTCCCAGTAGGCTTTGGCGCCGGCCCGGAGCCAGTGGTCATACACGGTGAAGAAGAACCGGACGCCGATCTCGGCGTGGGCTTCGAAGGTCTCGTCGCCTACGAGCGACCCGGCGTTCCGGCCGGCCGCGACGATCCGCGCCAGGGTATCGGATACCACCTTCTTTACCTCGGGACGGTACATCTCTCCGGGATAGCCCATGGTCTGGGCCAGGTCCCCCGGGGCGACGAAGAACACGTCGATGTGGTCCACGGCGAGGATCTCGTCCAGGTTCTCCACGGCCTCGATTTCCTCGATGAGGACGATGACGAGGATCTCATCGTTCACCTTCGCGATGAACTCGCTGTTCTCGGTGCCGTAACCGCGCCGATTGAAGTACATGCCCCGCATGCCGGCCGGGGCGAACCGGCTGGCCCGTACCACCCGTTCCGCCGCCTCGGCGCTGCTCACGTGGGGGACGACAAGCCCGCTGACGCCACAGTCCAGCGTACGGCCGATCAACCCGGTCTCGTTGGCGTGCACCCGCATCACCGACGCCATGTTCCACAGGTCGCATGCCCGGGATACGTCTCCGATACGGTCGAAGGTGATGTCCCCGTGTTCTCCCTCAATCCAGTAGCCGTCGAAACCGAACTGCCCCATGAAATCGATGGAATTCGCCGTATGGCTGTGGCCGCCGACCACGTGGGCGACTTCGCCGGCCCGCAGTTTTTCCAGCACCCTGTTTCCTCGCATCGGCCTTGATTCTCCTTTTCAATAACCGGTCTGAAACGGACTTCCGTCAACAACCCGGCATGCTGATACTCTAAGGTGGATGACCAACCTGGACAAGTTAGGTGGTAACCCAGCATAGACAAGGCTTTTATGCCGGTGAAACGGGTCGTATCGTCTTGACACCACAGGGGGGCGACTTTAGAATAGACGGGTTGTCTTGTATCGGTCGGCAACCCGTCCATTCACGCTATCCGGGACTACCCATGACCACACCCACGCATCCCATCACTGCCGAAGAAGCGGCCTATTGGTCGGAGATCCGGAAACAGTTCTACCTGATGGACGACGTGACCTATCTGCAGGGCGGAACGGTAGGTCCGTCCGCCAGGCCGGTCATCGAACGCATCATCGACCTGATGCGGGAATTCGAGGCAGATCCACTGAACCGACGGCACGGAGACTTGCTCAGGCCCCTGGTGGAGGCATCCAGGGAGAAGCTGGCCAGGTTCGTGGGGACGACCCCGGACCGGATCGCCCTCGTGCTGAACACGACGATGGGCATGAACATACCCGGCCAGGGCCTGATCTGGGAACGGGGCAGCGACGTGCTGCTCAGCGACCAGGAATACCCCGCCGTCCGTGCCCTGTGGACATGGCTGGCCGAGCGGGACGGCCTGAACCTGAACTATGTTTCCCTGCCCATTCCGCCGTCCTCGCCACAGGACATCGTGGACGCCTATTCGGCGGGCATCACGGAGAATACCAGCGTCGTGATCTTCAGTCACGTGTATTTCACGACCGGACTGGTGGCTCCCATCACGGAACTGACCCGCCTGGCCCATGGCCACGGGGCCGTGGCCATGGTGGACGGCGCACACGCCGTGGGGATGGTTCCCCTGGACCTGTCCGAAGTCGGATGCGACTTCTACGCCAGCAGTTCCCACAAGTGGCTGCTGGCGCCGAAGGGCGTGGGGTTCCTCTACATGGACGAAAAGTACCAGAACCGGATCCGGCCCGTGATTATCGGCCACAACATGCGCGAAACCGATTCGGCCAGCCGCTACGACGTGAACGGGACCCGGGACCTGACCCACCACGCGGGCCTGGGAGACGCCATCGACTACCAGGAGGAAATCGGCTGGGATAGCAGGATCCGGCCCTACTGCCTCGGCCTGGCGCGGTACCTGAAGGCCCAGGCGGTCGAGCGAATAAGGGGGGCCCGCCTCACGATCCCGATGGATGAATCCATGTCCGGGTTCATTTCCAGTTTCTCGATCGAAGGCATCGACCTGTCGAAGGTATGCCAGTATCTCTGGAGCGACTACAAGATCGAGGTCACCGCCCTCGGGGTGGATGGCCAGTCGTTCTTCAGGGTGTCCACCCATTTCTACGATTCCTACGACGACATAGACCGGTTCATCAGCGCGATCAACGAAATCATCGCCAAGTATCCCGACGTGAAACTGGATTGAACGTGCCCATGACCCGTCCCAAATTGTTGCTGCCCGGTCCCATCGATATCTGGGAGGATACCCTGGAGGCGCTCAGCCAGCAGGTGTTGCCTCACTACGGTGAAGACTTCGGACCCATCTACGAAGAAACCGTATCGATGCTCCGGACCGTTTTCCAGACCCGCAACGACGTGATCATCATGACGGCCCCCGGTTCGGGCGCGCTTGACGCTGGTCTCAGCAGTCTCTTCCAGCCCGGAGAACAGGTGGCGGTGGTGACCAACGGACCGTTCGCCAATCGCCTCGTCGAAATCCTGAAGGCCTTCCGTAGCGAGGTCATCGCCGTGGACGACCCCTGGGGCGAGCCCGGCGATCCGGACAAAATGCGTAGCGCCCTGAAACGTCACCCCCAGGCCGCCGGCCTGGTCGTGGTTGCGAATGACACCGGTACGGGCGTGCAGAATCCGCTGGAGGCCTACGCCGGCCTGGCCCGTGAATTCGACCTGCCCTTTTTCGTGGACGGCGTGTCGGCCCTGGGAGGCTACGACATCCCCGTGGACGAACTGGGGATCGACGTGGCTGTGACCTCCTCCAACAAGGCCCTGGAGACCGCGCCCGGACTGGGCATCCTTGCGGTCAGCGACCGGGCGTGGGACATCATTCGCGCCAAGGACAGCGCGCACCGCGGCTGGTACTACGACCTCTCCGTCTGGAAACGGGCGTCCGAATCTTCGGGAGAGCATCCCTATCCCACGACCCAGGCCAGCAGCCTGATCGTCTCCCTGCATGCCAGCCTGAAAAGAATCCTGCACCGGGAGACGCTGGAAGGTCACTGGGCCCGGTACGCGTGGGCCCGATCCGTGGTCCGTGCCGGGTTGCGCGCGGTGGGGTGCACGCCCATCGTGGCCGATGCCGCCGCGTCCTGTACGGTGACCACCTTCCGGGTCCATCCGGACGTGTCCGAAGCCGCGGAACTGCGCACCTACCTGCTCCGCAACCACGGGTTCCTGGCGGCCCAGGCCATGGGAGAGTTCGCCCGGGACGCCCTGCGCGTCGGACACATGGGAAAGGCCGGTTCGCGGGAGTACATCGAACCCTTCCTGCTCGGGATGGAAGATTTCTTCCGCACGGTCAAGGGCCACGACCTGCCGCACGGCTGCAGCCTGGAGGGGTTGCGGCAGGCTCCGATTTCCTACTGAAGATCCAGATACCCGGGAAGATCCAGAACCCAGGGAAGATCCGGAAACCTAAGCCCCGTCCTCGGCGGACTCACCGGGTGTCTTCCGCGGCGGTGTGAGAGAGAGTACCGTGTCCGTGAGGGACTGGTCGAGGGGATAATGGTAGGACGTCCGGTAGTACTGCAGCAGGTCCCGGGCCAGGGCGTTCAGCGGATCCACGCTCTGGAAGCGGTCGGGGAGCGGTCCCGGATGGTAGAGTACGTTCAGGAGGGAACGCAGGGATAGGTCCTCCGGCGAAGCGGCGGGCGTGTAGGTGATGTGGTACCCCGATTTGCGCGTAAGCAGTCCTGAATCCACGTAGGCCGAGAGCATCTCGTCAAGCACGTTCTCCGGTGCCCCGGTCTGTCCGGAAAGCCGGTCCAGCCTGGTCGGCTTGTTGTCTTCCACGAAATTGCGGATGATGTAGAGAAAGGCGAGGACGTTGATGTAGCTTCGCAGTGCCGTCCCGTGGACCCGCTCAGACTGCCTCCACTCCATAATTCCCACGTTCTGGATGGAATGAGCCAGGATCGCTCCGAGCAGCAGGATCACCCAGCCCAGGTACAGCCAGATCAAAAACAGCGGCAGGGCGGCGAAACCGGCGAACAGGATCTCCCGCGCCCCCGCCTGCGTCGTGTCCGCAATCAACTGGGCGAATAACCGGTTAAGCAGAATCCAGCCACATCCCGATATCACACCGCCAACCAGGGCGGCCCGTATGGAAACCCGGGTATTGGGTACCGACCAGATGATCAGAGAAAAGAAGAGTCCGATCAGCAGGACGGACAGGGGCGAGAAGCCCGCAATCCTTTCGAAGTTGGCCAGTAAGGCAATGCTGTTCGACGATCCCATGAAAGTCACGACGCCCGTAATGATCAGCGGTCCGATGAGCAGAAGCGCCAGGTAGCTCGCCAGTCGCTGTCTCCAGCTTCGCATGCGCCGCACGTGCCAGATGTCGTTATAGGATTCCTCGATATTCGCCAGGATGCCCAGCACGGCGAACATGAGCACCACCAGCCCGATGTAACCCAGCGTGCCGGTCTGGGCGTTGGCCAGGAAATCCATGATCTGCGTGGCCACGACGTCGCCGTCACTGCCCAGGGGACTCAGCCATTCTCTCAAGGTAGGTTCGAAGTCCACGGGGAGTCCCAGGCTCTGGTACACGGTGAATACGATAGCGAGTAGAGGGACCAGGGCCAGCAGGCTCGAGAGGGTCAGGGCCGAAGCACGGGTCAGTATGCGGTCCTCCCAGAACTGGTGATACAGGAAGATCATCGTCTTGGCGACACGCACGAGGAGCGCGTGCAGCCTGGACAGCCCTCGGGTGTTGATGTGCCAGATCTCGGTGCCGATGAACCGGCTCGCTTTGCGTAGGCTGCTTATGACGCGGGTAATACCTGGATGCACGGTTGATATCCCTTTTTCAGACCAGTTTAGGCAACATGAACTGCGCCAGGCTCAGCAGGAGAAAGAAGCCGCACATGTCCGTTACCGTCGTGAGCATGGGGCCTGACGCCAGCGCGGGATCGGCCTTTATCGCCCGAAGCGCCAGGGGAATGCATCCTCCCAGACACGCCGCCAGCAACGTGTTGGCCGCCAGGGCGGTACCGACAACGACGCCCAGGTAGGGATTCCCCTGCCACAAAAGGGTGGCGCCGGCGAGCAATGCGCCGAGGACCACGCCGTTCATGAGGCCGACGGAGGCTTCCCTGGCGAGGACCCGCAGGATCTCCCCGGGCCGTACGAGCCCCAGGGCGAGTTCCCGGATGCTCACCGCGACCGCCTGGTTGCCCGAGCATCCGCTCATGTCCGAAATAATGGGAAGAAAGACCGCCAGGATGATCGCCGCTTCCAGCGTGTCCTGGTACAAGACGATGACGCTCGCGGCCAGGATGTTCAGGACGACGTTGACGCTGAGCCAGGACAACCGTCGCGAGGACCTCGTCAGGACGGGCATGCTGCGCAGTTCCTCTCCGCCCACGATTCCGCTGGTCTTGAGGAACTCGCTTTCGGTCTGTTCCGTCAGTTTTTCCTGCACGTCCGCGGCCCGTACCACGCCGACCAGCCTGCCTTCTTCGTTCGTGACCGGCAGCCCGAGGTAGGTGTAGGTTTCGAAGAGGTCGCGCATCTGCTCGAGCGGGGTAAGCACGTTGACGCGCACGGGATCTTCCACCATGATTTCGGTGAGTCGCTGTGCGGGCAGGGCCATCAGCACGTCACGCAGCCGCAGCACGCCCGATAGCTTCGCCCCGTCCGATACGTACAGGTACTGCACGTCGTAACCGACGTATTCGTCGTGACGGTTCCGCAGGTCCTCGATCACGTCCTGCACGGAAAAGTCAACGGGATAGGATACGAACTCGGTCAGCATGATCCCGCCGGCCGTTTCGTCCGGATATTGCAGCAATTGCCGGACTTCCTCGGCCCTTTCGTCCGGCATCGCCTCGAGAATGGCTTCCGCTTCCTCGTCCTTGAGACCTCCAAGCAGATCGGCCTGGGCGTCGCTGTACATCTCGTCCACGATCGCCGCGGCGTCGGCGGGTGAAAGGTCCTCGATCAGGTCGACCGCCTGCACGTCCTCGATGCGGTCGATCAACTCCGCCGCATCCTGGGGCGACAGGAGGCCGAGCAGCCGGGTGTGTTCTTCCTGGCTCAGACGCGAGACGGCCCGTGCCAGTTCGGTGGCCGTAAGCGACCCGATGTAGGATGGCAGCACGTGCCGCGATTCGGCCTGGATGAGCGCCTGAAGATGCTGCCAGGGTTCCTTGCGGGTCGGGTCTCGGACGTCGGAATTCATGGGAAGCTCCGACTGTGGGCTATTCCGGGATGGCGAGTTCGGTCGTGGTGTCGTGCTGGGCCGGGCGGTCCGGGCGGACCGGCCTGAGCGGACCGTCGAGCGCGAGTGGCTCCGGGCGGGTTGATTCGTCGGTTCGAACCGGGTCGGCCGAGGCGAGTACTTCCAGGTAGGCGTCATAGTACTGCTGGATGTTCTCGACGTAATGTACCGGCTGTCCTCCCCGGCAGAATCCGTACCGGGCCCGGCTGTAATACTCGGGCCTGGAAAGGAGCAGCATGGCTTCTTCGACGTTTCCGAACCACCGGTTGCTGTCCCATCCCTTCTCCCTGGCCAGGCGGCGGGCGTCGAGGAGATGGCCGTATCCGACATTGTAGGACGCAAGCGCGAAGTGCACCCGCGTTTCCATCGGCAGTTTCGGGTCGAACCGGCCCAGGAGATGGTCCATGTACTTCACACCGGCATGGATGCCTACTTCCGGGTCATGCAGCTCGGTGAATCCCATCTGCTCTCCCGTGGCCGGCATCACCTGCATGAGTCCCTGGGCGCCTACCCAGCTCACGGCGTCCGGATCGAACCTGGATTCCTGGTACATCTGCGCGGTAACAAGGCGCCAGTCCTGGCCGTAATGGCCGGCGTACTTCTTTACGTGGTCGTCGAATGGCGACAACTGTCCGCTCAGGTCGACCCGCAGCGAGTCCTTGGCCTTGGCGATGGTACGTATGTTCTCGAAGTACTTCTTTCGCATCAGGTTGAAGAACAGTCCCCGCTTCTCCTGGCGGATGTACTGGTCGAGGGCTGCGAGAAGCGCGGAATTTTCCTTGCGCACGGCCCATCCCAAAGACGCGGGCCCGATGCTGAACGCGGCCTTCAGGTCGTGTCCGTACGCCTGTTCCACTTCCAGCAGATTCGAGTCTGCCAGGGTCACGTCGTAAGTGCCGTCCTCGACACCGAACAAGATTTCCTCCGTCTCGACGTCGCCCGGCAGCTCGACGATCTCCAGGCCTTCCACGGAATCGGCAGCAGCGCGAAGCGGTGCGAGAAACGATGAACTGCCGCGGACGTGCACCGCTCGTCCGGCGAGATCCCCGAAGCCTGTGATGCCCTCTTCATCGGAGCGCACGACCACCACTTCATCCACGTCGTTATACGGCGTCGTGAATGCGGCCGCGGCCACCCGTTCTTCATTGATCGTCATGGCCGCGGCGACGACGTCACCCTTACCCTCGTTCAGGTAGTCGAGCAGTTTGGCGTGGTCATCCGGTATGACGATTTCCAGCCGCAGGTCGTTCCGCCTGGCGAATTCTTTCAGGAGTTCATATTCGTAGCCGACCTGCATGCCGCGGTGGATGAAGTAGGTAAGCGCGTTGTTTCGCGTGATCATGCGCAGGCGGCCGCGTTTCTTCAATCCGTCCAGGTCATCGGTGTACACGCGCTCGCGCGTGGGCGATATCTGCCTGGCAAGCAGGATCTCGTCGACTTTCTCCTTAAGCTCATCGTCTCCCGGCCGCATCAGCAGGACGACCTCACGGTTTACCGAAAGCGCAAGCGGCGCGGCCAGCTCGTCGTACGCGGTCGCCACGGCGTACCACAGGTTGTTGTCGCAGACCGTCGCCTCGTACTCGCCGCGGGCGACCCCGTCGATGATGCTTTCCGTCAGCAGGGTTTCAGGTACGGTGTTAATACGCAGACCGGGCACCTGCTTCTGCAATTCCAGCAGCGTCTGGTAGTACGAACTGGACGCTCGAACGCTTATCGCCATGCCGTTCAGATCACCGAGACTGTCCGGGACGCTTTCGCCGGCGGGGACAATCAGGTATTCATCTACAAAGTGATAGGGTACGGAAAAGGCCGCTTTCTCCATCCGTTCCGGCGTATCGGTGAGATTCGCGGCGATGAGGTCTCCTTCGCCCAGCAGGAGCTTGTCGACCATGGACTGGTGGTCCTCGACGGTGACGAGCCGTAAATCCAGTTTCAGCGATTCGGCTATGTCCCGCGCGATGTCATGGTCGAGCTCGACCGGTTCCGCGTTACGGGGCAAATGGTCGACAGCGTCCGGCCGGACGATGACGCGGACGACGCCGCGCGATTGAAGCTCCGG
Source organism: Gemmatimonadota bacterium (assembly GCA_009835325.1). NCBI lineage: Bacteria > Pseudomonadati > Gemmatimonadota > Gemmatimonadota bacterium. The sequence continues at coordinate 11,726 of VXWP01000083.1, forward strand.
GAGATCGCCCGTGTACCTGGGCGGTTCCGGAATTCCGGAGCCGTCGCAAAGCACGGCGGTCAGGCCGATGAATACGGCCGTTAAAAACAGGACTATGGCGCGCGTCGACACACCCTTCCTCCTTCTTGATGTTCCCCGTTCCCGGCATCCCTGCCAGGGGACCTCAACTTGACAGTCCACGGGCCATACGTTAAGATAACAGCCCTTGAAATATATGCATCGGCGCCGGCGATGCGACAAAAAAATGCCGGAAGTACCGGCCCCGGCGGGAAGGAAGGGACTATGGATACCGTCGTCAACCTCCTTGAACAATCGTGGCAGTGGTCAGGCCAGGAACTCGCCATCACCTTCGCGATTCTCCTGGGAACCTTTGTCGTGAAATGGGTGTTCAAGCACCTGATGACCCGCGTCGCCAAACGGCTGGCGCGCGTTACCTCGACCCAACTCGACGACATGCTGATCATGGCGGTGGAGAAACCCCTCGAATGGGTGATCGTCGTGCTGGGTCTCTACCTCGCCATCTATACGCTGCGTCCGCCCGAGATGGTCATGGGGGTGCTGCGGGCCGGATTCTGGGTGCCCTTTTCCCTTCTGACGGCCTGGATGATCTTCCGATGCGTCAACGTCTTTACGTCGATGCTAAAGGAGTGGGCGCTCAAGACCGATACGGCCCTGGACGACCACCTCGTGCCCCTTGTCGAACGGGCGTTGCAGATTATGGTGTGGATCCTCGCCGCACTCATGATCCTGCAGAACCTGGGCTACTCGGTGTCCGGCCTGCTGGCCGGCCTGGGGATCGGCGGACTGGCCGTGGCCCTCGCCGCCCAGAAGACCCTGGCCGACGTCTTCGGGTCCATCATGCTGCTGGTCGACCGGCCCTTCGTGGCGGGAGACTGGATTGTTTCGCCGGACCGGGAAATCGAAGGCGTGGTGGAAAGCATTGGATTCCGCAGTACCCGGATACGGACCTTCGAACAGACCCTTGTCGCCATCCCCAACAACCGACTGGCTGAATTCGTGATCGACAATATCTCGTCCCGTCCGTACCGCCGGGTCTGGATCACGGTGGGACTCACCTACGATACGCCGTCCGACGCGATGAGAGAGGCGGTTTCAAGGATTGAGAAACTGCTGCGGAACCATCCCGAGGTCAGCCAGGAATCGACCATGCTCGTGCGGTTCAACGAGATTTCCGAGAACTCGCTCGACATCATGGTCTACTACTTCACCGCGACGACGGTGTGGGAGGATTATCTGCGGATCAGGGAGGACGTCAATCTGAAGATCATGGAGATCGTCGAATCGCTCGGACTCGAGATGGCCTTCCCCACCCGGACGATTCATCTCTCGCCGGATTCCGAAGACCTAAAGGCCGGGGATTAGGCTCAGACGGCCACGTGAACGTAGAATAGGCTCAGACGGCCACGCGGTCCAGCCAGGCCCGGTCCGCTTCGATCCCGAATCCCGGTGCGTCGCTCGGGACCAGGCAGCCGTCTTCGATCACGGCGGTTCCCGGCAGCTCAACCATGTCGGACAGGGGCACTCCGGGTGGAGAGACCCCGCTGGAACGTTCTCCCCAACGGGCCGCGGGCATGGCGAAGACCAGGTGCTGGCCGTAGGGATCGTTCATGGCGCCGTGCGGGGCGACGGTCAGGCCCGCAGCTTCCGCAATGTGGCAGATGCGGACCGCGGCGGAAAGCCCGCCGCACCACTTGACGTCCGGTTGGAAGATATCCACCAGCCGGTGCTCCGCGGCATACAGAAACGGTTCGGCCAGGTACCAGTGTTCTCCGGTCGCGAGGCCCTGCCCGGGCAATCGCCGGCGGACGGCGGCGAACCCGTCCAGGTCGTGGGGCATGAGGTAGTCCTCCAGCCACTTCAGCCTGTAGGGCCTCAGCGATTCGCCGAGCCGCACAGCGTATTCCACGTCCAGCGCCATCCAGCAGTCCAGCATCAACTCGACATCGTTTCCGATCGCGGCCCTGGTTTCCTCCACCATCTCCACCGCTCTGTTCAATCCGTCGATTCCATCGTCCGGACCAAACGGCATGGGGAGTTTTACCGCTTTGAATCCCAGTTCGAGGTACCACGCGATATCGAACCCCGTGGCGTAGCAGAAGATGCGGTCCTTCTGCGGTCCACCGAGCAGTTCATACACGGGCCGGCCCAGCAGCTTTCCTTTCAGATCCCACAAGGCCAGATCCACGGCGCTGATGGCGTAGCTCGTCGCGCCCTGGCTTCCGTAGGCAGCGCTCGCGCGAACCATGAGATCGTAGCACTTTTCCGTGGCCATGACGGACTGCCCCGTCAATAGCGGCCTGAAATGCTCGTTGACTATCGGGAGGACGGGACCGCTATGCTGGGTCAGTCCCAGTCCGAAAGTACCGTCGTCCGCTTCCACGATACACGCCGCGGAAGGCCAGGAGGGTCCCGCGTCCCCGCGCCTGCCCCGGTATTCCGGGTAGCGGTCCATGGGGCCCGACGGTTGGCGTCCTTCTCGTTGCAGCGATGTCTTTTTCGCCTTCCTGGCCCGGGACAGGTCCACGGGGAAGGCGCGGATATTCCGGATTTTCATGGGGCTACCCCTTGCCGTCCGTCATCCGGGTCGCCCACCGGGTCGTCCTCCGGGCCGCCGTCCGTGTCGTCCTTGACGATGTCCTTGACGTGGTTATAATGGGCGGTCTCGATCAGTTCCAGCGTTTCGGGGGACAGCACGGCCTTGATCTCATCCGGAAACGGCATGGCCAGTCCGGCGTGCTGGGGCTTGTACCGAAGCACCAGGATGCGCCGGATCCGGTCACCGGGCCGCCATTCGAGGATGCCGTGGGTCATGAGCTCGGAAGTCACGATGATGTCGCCCGCCCGGGGCGTGATGTTGACCACGCCCGGCGCGAGGTCCTCCACGCCGTGCATGAGTCCGTTGTTGAACAGGCTGTCCGGCCGGGGGAAATTGGCCTTGTGGGATCCGGGCAGCACGATGAGGCCGCCGTCTCCGGGTAATACGTCGTCCAGGTAGGGAAACACGATGATGTCGTCGCAGTAGACCCGTCCATGATGGGTCTCGTAGCGGGTGCTTTCCCAGCCGAAACCCTCCCGTGCGCAGTGCAGGCCCCCCACGGCCGGTTCCCCGGGGCGGTCCACCTGGAGCGTGCCGCTGATCAGCCGGGGCTTGTCGTTGGTGAGTTCCCGCACGATGGGCCAGATCGACGGATGGCGGGTGAGGGCCTCAAGCGACTTGTCGAAGGCGAAGCCGTGGAGGTGGCGCTTGCCGTCGAACCCGAATCCCGGCGGCAGTTTGTCCTCGGGCGTGTTCATGTATCGGGCCGATGCACGCTGGCAGGTTTCGAGCTCCTGCTTTGATAGCGCGTTCTCGATGTGCAGGTAGCCGAACACGTCGAAAAGGTACCGCTGTTCCGGGGTCATCATGCCTGGCTCCTCGTGATTGTCCTCTCGCTTTTTCTGATTAAGTCGCGGGACCGGTGTCTGCCGGACCGGCGTCTACACCTCGAATTCCTGAAGCAGGTCATCCAGGCGCCGGACGAAACTTACCCGCTGGTTTTCCGGTATGTCGTGCACCCGGGCTACCACTCGGCTCAAGTCCGCCCCCGAACGGTCCGGGCGGTCCTGGTGGTCCTTCCCGCCCCGGCTGGCCGTTCCGCCTCGGCTGTCCACGCCGCCCGGGCGGTCCGGACGATGCGGCGGCTCGAATATGGCGACGTCTTCCGCCGTGTACCCCGGGTATCCGGTGACGCTCGGCGCGGCGTAAAGTTCCCGCAGCAGGCCTGACATGCCCCCGTCTTCCCCGTAGATGGCACAGGCGTCCCTCAGGCACCGCGGCAGATGGGTCGGGCTCGAAACCAGGATGACCCGTTCCACGTCCCGGTCGACAAAAACCCGCCCGGCATAGGCGATTTCATCTCGGGTATTCTTCGACTTCCGGTCCAGGTGCAGTATGGATTCGATCTGCTGCCTGAACCGGCCGGTCGCGGGAGGACGGGTCGATTCGGTCTCCCAGCCTTTGAAAACCGCGAATCCGGCGAGTTCGTCGAACCGTTCCCACAACAACCGGGCCGTCGCCTCGGATTCGAGCAACCCGTCCTTTTCCGAAGCGCCCGAACCGAAGACCATCACGTCCGCCTGCTCGCTCAGGGCCACAAGCACGCCCATGGGCACGCGGCCGATCCGTTCCGGCGGTGCGCCCCAGGTCACGTCCTCCCACTGGCCGGCATGCAGATTGTATCCGTGGACGAGGATGCCCGTCTTTCGCCGATGGGCGTCGCGAGGTTTACCGGCGGTCATGTCCTCGCTCCTGCCAGGCTCCATCATCCCCGAAGGGAATGCAACGGGAGGCGAAGTGCTTCAGGGCGCCGCTCTTGACCACGATCGCTTCCGGTCTCAAAACGGCGGCGTAGCTGTTCAGCAGGGCGATCAGGTCCAGCAGCGATCGGTAACCGGATATCCCCGACATGTCGATGTAGATCTTGTTAAAGTCCTCGTTCAGTTCGAGCGCGGACCGCACGTCGAAGGCGTCCAGCGTTTCAAACCGGATGTGGGGGTGGCGTTCCCGTGCCCGTTCGATGACCACCGGGCTGACGTCCGTGCCGATGACGGTCGCGGCGTGTTCGGCGATGATCGTGGTGGTCGTGCCCCATTCGCAGCCGATTTCCAGGACGATATCGGAACCGTTCACCCAGCGGGGTATGCTGGCCCGGTACTCCTTGACCCCGCGGGTACCCACGAACAGTGTCTTGGATCGATATTGCCTGTTGTTCGCCATATCGGACCAATAAACAGGCGGCCTGGAATATCGTCAAGAAGGACGGCGCGCCGACCGGGCCGTCGAGATGGCTTCCGCGCTAGCTGCCCGTCGAACGATAGTGCCGGAGTCCGAGTCGCCAGATAAACAGCGACAGGATGAAATAGAGCAGGCCGAACAAGGGCGCCGCGTACTGAAACGCGAGTGACGTGCCCAGCGGATCGGGCTTTCCGAGAATCGCCAGGACCGGGAAATAGGTCACACAGCCCATGGGGATCACCATGGTGAAGAACCGGCGGAACCAGGCTCTGTATATGGCCAGCGGGTATTTCGAAGCCTCGATGCCGCCGTAGGTCAACACGTTCATGAGCTCGAGCGTCTCCGTGGTCCAGAAGGACACCGTGCCGATATTGATGAACAGTCCCAGAAAGAAGCAGGCGCCGCAGCATACGGTGACCACGGTAAGGGCCGCGACCGATGGAGACCAGTCGATGTCCAGATAGAGCGCTGCCCAGAGCAGGATGGCGCCGCCCTGCAGGAATCGCCCAAGCCTCTTCAGCGTGAATTCCTGGCCGATCAGCTGGAGCACGGTGCTCCGCGGCCGGAGCAGCATGCGGTCGAACTCGCCGGTGCGAACCAGTTGGCCCACATGGTCGAAACCGCGGGATAACGCATCGGTGAAGGCAAAGGCCACGTTGACGATCCCGTAGAAGAAGGCGACCTCGGCGAGCGACCACTGGATTAGGCTGCCGAAACGGTCGAACAGAGCCAGAATGCCGATGAACTCCACCCCCGTGCCGAGCAGCTGCCCCACCGTGCCCAACAGGAAGGAAACGCGGTATTGCATCTGGCTGCGCAGGGATACGCTTACGTATTGGGTATACAGCACAAGAGGGTTCGCCATGCGTCAACCTCCCTGAACGACGAGCCGGCGGGTTGCTCTGGAGAGCAGCCATGCGCCGAATGCGACCAGGATGACGATCCAGATAAGCTGGTGTATCAGCACGGCCCAGGCTTCCGTGGCCGGGATATGGCCCATGTACAGCCTGAACGGCGCGTCGCAGATGCCGCGGAACGGCAGGATTTCGAGTACGCGTTGCGCCCAGTCGGGGAAAAGCGGCAGGGGGATGACCATCCCCGCCAGCAGATAGATGACCGGTGAGACCAGAAAGGACACGCCTTCCCCCGATATCGTCCACATCAACGTGATGGACAGGATCACGGTGAGGGCCGTACTGAGCAGCACCGCGCCGAGGGTCGCCGCCAGCCAGAATACCAGGGCTTCGGGCGAGGCGGGCGCCTGCATCCCGAAAAACACCAACGCAAGTATCGCAAGTGGGATGGAACGCATGAAGGTAGGCGCGAGCCGGAATGCCATCGACCGGGAAAACCAGTAGGTGTAGAGGTTCACGGGCCGGACGAGTTCATAGGCCACCGTACCCGACCGCACCATGGCGCGGATCTCCGTATCGGGATTCCACGGCAGCAGACCGAGCAGCGCCTGGCCCAGCCAGATATAGGTCACCACGTCCTCGAGGTGCATGGGCTGGGGGGCGCTCGTGGACCGGTAGAACGCCTCCATGGCCATGACGCGGATCGCGCCCCACCCGATCTGCGTGACGAACCCGGCAATGGCCGCGGCCCGGTACTGGAGGATCATCCGGAACCGGGCGGACAGCACGGCGGTGTAGGGGAGAACGAACGATTGCATCATGCCTGTCAGGGATTAGCGGAGTTCGTGTTCGTCATAAAGCCGTGAAATGATCTCTTCGATGGGCGGGTTCTCGACGAACAGGTCCTTGATGGCGTACTTCGCCGTGATCCTGCTGATCAGGGCGGCCGTCCGGACGCGGTCCGGATCGAACTGCAGGTGGACACGGTTGCCGCTGCGCGAGATGAAGGTAACGTCCGGATCCTCGATCGCCTGGCCTTCGTCGAGCAGGTCAATGATGAGGCGGCGCTCCCGGGTGACGCGGGCGCGAAGGTCGTCCAGCGTGCTGTCGGACAGGATCTTCCCGTGTCCGATCACCATCACCCGGTCGCAAAGGGCCTCGATGTCGTCCATGTCATGGGTGGTCAGCACGACGGTGACACCCCGTTCCCGGTTCAGCCGCTTGATGAAATCCCGCACGGCAAGCTTGGAAACGGCGTCCAGGCCGATGGTGGGCTCGTCCAGGAAGAGCACCGAAGGCGCGTGCAGCAGGGCCGCGGCAAGGTCGCAACGCATGCGTTGACCGAGGCTGAGCTGGCGCACCGGGACGTCGTAAAGCGGTTCCAGATCCATGAGCGCCGCGAGTTCGTCCCGGGCCCGTTCGTAATCGCCGCTCCCAATCCGGTAGATGTCCCGAAGCAGATCGAAGGACTCGATAACGGGCAGATCCCACCACAACTGGGTCCGCTGGCCGAACACCACGCCGATATTGGCCGCATTGGCAATCCGGTTGCGCCACGGGATGCGGCCGTCGATCTCGCACCGTCCCGAATCGGGCACCAGGATGCCGGAGAGGACTTTTACGGTCGTGGACTTGCCCGCCCCGTTGGGACCGATATAGCCCACCAGTTCTCCCGGATCCAGTTCGAAGGAGACGCGGTCCAGGGCCTTGATCGTCCGGTATTCGCGGCGCACGACCCCGTGTAGCGCGCCCCAGAGGCCGGGGCGCCGCTGGGCGATCCGGAAGGTCTTGACGATGTTGTCGACGAGGATGTGGGGCACGGCAGTCACCTGGCAACATGGCATCGCGCGGTACGGTCCGGGGCGTTCGATGCGCTGCGTGAATAGCGGAAAGGTAAGCGGACTACCGGGCTAGCCGGAATCTGAGAACGCGGAAAGGAATTCCGTACTCAGGCCGCCGCGTACGAGCGCTTCCCAGCACCGGATGGGGGACTCGCCAAGCAACGGGAGAAGATCCCCGCGCAGCCGGTCGAGGGATGCCGGTGTGGGCCCACCGGTTTCCGGCCCTCCGGTTTCCAGGTTGGCCAGGCGATTGAGGGCGTCCATGGCGAACCCCACGCAGATGACGTTGCGGTCGCTGCGCACCACCTCTGTCAGGGCATCGATAGTGGGATCCAGGGCGTCTTCCGCCAGGCGTGGCCCGTGGGAACAGAGGATGACCATGGACCAGAGGGCGTTCTCCCGCACCGCGGAGCGCACCGGATCAAATCGCTCGAGACCCATGTCGACGCCGTTTCCCTCACAGATGTCGCACTCGTCGGTGGGCCGAACGAACTTGATGCTCCGCTGCTGGGCCAGGTCCATGCTCAACCGGTTTTCTTCGTCATCGAGACTGCGGACCAATGCCTCGAGACACCGGGGCACCAGGGACCGCCCAACGCCCGTCCGCGCGGCGCGTCGACCGAGGCAGCCCAGCGTCCCCGCGGCGACGGCACGGACATAGACAGAGGGGTCGTGATGCAGCAGCGAAGCGGCGGCGGCCAGTACTTCGCCGGTAAGCGGCGCACAGTCGCCCAATCCGTAGACACCGGCCTTCCTGATCCATTTAATCGGTGACTTCGTTGCTTCGACAAAGGTTGCCGTGGACTGCTCACCGACGGCGATCAGGCCGTAGGTTGCCGCGCGGCGGACACTCTCCCGGTGGCTGTAAATCGCTGCGCCGAGATGTTGGACGGCCAGTGCGTCGTCTCCGATCGAGGCCAGCTTATAGGCTGCACCGATACGCAGAGGTTCCGCTTCGTCGCCCATGACGTGCAACTGTGCTGCCAATTCGCCGGCCTCGGTTTCCCGCCCCTTCGCGGACAGGGCCCGGGCTTCGGACCGTAGCGGCGGCGTCCGCCCCGTCCGCATCCAGTGATTGTGATATCTCCAGACCACGGTCGTGTCCTCGTTCGCCTCCCGCAGATCGACCCCGGTCAGTGGATCCACGCCGAGTTCACGCCAGGCAACTTCTCCGGGATCATCGCTGTCATCACCGTCCGGTTCTGTGGTCCGGTATATCCAGAAACGCCACATGAAGCGGGGATGGTCGTCCCACAGGCGCCAGTCGTCTCTCCGGTGGTTCCCCCGGTGGAACGTATTGTGGGAATAAAGCAGCACGCTTCCGGCCCGCAGCGGAGCCGCTTCGAGGGTTTTCACGAGGGGCCAACCCGTGTTCGCCACGGCTTCCCGCATCCGGATGTCGTGGGCCGTACGCCGGTGGACGACGTCCTCCCAGTCATATTCGGAATCGGGGCCGCTCACCGGGATGCCCTCCATCCCGCTGATCTGATATTCGAAATCGAGATGGTCGGCGCCCGCGAAATTGTCGTGGTTTTCTTCGTGGTTGAACGTCCAGTAGTGCGAGTAGGGTATGGTGGCCGTGGGACCCATGACTTCGGTCACGTCCTGGGGATAGTAGAGCATCTCGATCTGCACGGCCTGATGATGGCGCTGCTTGCGGCCGTTGTACGGTCCGTTGTCGTCCTTGTGCCAGTGCTGGTCCCGGGCGCCACTCGCGAATGAGGCGTTGTGTGTAAAGGGGACGATGGCCCAGTTCCGGCCAACAATCCGGTTGCAGGCCTCGACCACGCCCGGCGCGTTGATGACTTCTAGGACTTCCGGTATGCCGCCCGGTGTCACCGGTTTTCTTGCCAGGTAGGCCTGTTTCTCCAGCATATATATGCGTTGGTGAATCTCTTCGGGGATGCCGAGGCTTTCGGGCGGCAGTGCAACGATGCCGCGACTGGCGAAATCCCGGACGAGGTGGTCCGGTTCGGTGTATGGCAGCGAACCATAGGTTTTCGTAGCCACAATCAGCGCTGTCTTTCCGTTTGGCCTGGCATGCTCGTGTGAAGCACCGCTATGCGCGACGTCCGGGTCGCATGGAGGATCGTGGGCACGCGTCCCGGGGCGTATTCAACCTGAGCGCCTGCCTGGGTACCCGAGCACCGGTATGACGATATGAGCATCAGTTTGAGCGCGACATTCGCAGGGCCGGCGTCCGGTCGAGGAATCTACAATTGAGCAGGGAGGTCGTCAAATCCGAAATTGACGCGGAGGCGCGTCCACGGATCGCTCGTGCTGCAGGGCGCAGCCGGATCACTCGTGCTGCAGAGCATCCACGGGATCGGTGTGGGCGACGCTGACGGCTCGGTAGCTTACGGTAAGCATCGTAACGGCTATGGCCAGTACCGCGGCGAGCACGAAAACCCAGGGTGAAAGGTCCGTACGGTACGCGAAGCCGTCGAGCCAGTCGTTCATCACGAAGTATGCGATGGGCCAGGCAATGAGGATGGCATACACGACCAGCCGGACGTATTCTTTCGAAAGCAGCGCGACGATGCCGGAAGCGGATGCTCCGAGCACTTTCCGCACGCCGATTTCCCGGGTTCGCTGTTCCGCCGTGAAAGAAGCGAGTCCCAGCAGGCCCAGGCACGCGATGAAGACGGCCAATAAGGTAAAGCTGCGGAAGATGCTTCCCTGACGCGCTTCGTTCTGGTACAGCCGGCCCCAGTCCTCGTCGAGAAACGAATATGTGAACGAATCGTCCGGGTAGATCTCGCGCCAGTTGTTTTCCAGGAATCCCATTGTTTCGGCCACGTCATCCGGGGCGATCCTGATCGCGAGATAGTGGAGCGGGTCCGGTCCGGGCGCCAGCTGCAGCATCATCGGTTCGATGCCGCTGTGCAGCGACCGCACGTGGAAGTCCCGCACGACACCGATGACCCGGCCGTCCTTGAAGTTCCCCAGGCGGATTTTCTTGTCGAGCGGAGCGCCTTCCCAACCCAACCATTTCACGGCGGCCTCGTTGATCACGAACGCCTGCAGCGTATCCGTGGGGAAGGACCTGGAAAAATCGCGTCCCGCCGTGAGTTCGATGTTCATCGTGCGGATGAAATCGTGATCGATCCACATGTTGTTGATGCGGACCAGTTCCTCTTCCGGCGCGCCGTCCGGCGTGAAGAGGATGTCGTTCACCAGGCCGCCCGGCATTTCGTTCGCCACCGTAACGCCCAATACGTTGGGATAGCCGCTGATTTGATCCTTGTAGGCATTGTATATCAGGCGCTGCCTGGGATCTCCGAGCGGCATGACCACCAGCTGTTCTTTCTCGAATCCAAGGTGTTTGTCCTGCACGAACCGCATCTGGTCCGCTACGACGCCCGTGCCGATGATGAACACGACGGAGATCACGAATTGCAGTACGACCAGTATCTTCCGCAGGTTCGTGTTTACCGCGCCCGCCCTGGAGGAGCCCTTCAGCACGGCGACCGGCTGGAACGACGACAGGAACAACGCCGGGTAGCTTCCGGCCAGCGCACCGGCCAGCACCACGATGCCGACCAGGCCGAATGCCATGCTCATATCGTCGAAGGCAAAGACCAGGTCCTTGCCGGCCAGGGCGTTGAACGCGGGAAGAAACGCATAGACCAGACCCACGGCCACGATCAGTGAGAGTACCGCCATGATCGTGGATTCGCCCATGAACTGGCCGATCAGCTGAACGCGGAACGCCCCCAGCACCTTGCGAATGCCGACTTCCCGGGCGCGGCCGGCGGATCGGGCCGTCGCCAGGTTCATGAAGTTGATGCAGGCGATCAGCAGGAGAAAGAACGCTACGGCCGAGAAGATGTAGATGTAGGCGATATCGCTGTTCGCGCCGAGTTCCCCGTCGAGATTCGAATGCAGATGTATGCTGGTCAGCGACTGGAGTTCTGCTTCGATCTGCGCGTTGAACTGGTTCAGGGCCGGTCCGTAGCGCGATTCGATGAACTCCGCCAGTTTCGGATCGAGGGATTCGGGCGGGAAACCTTCGGCGAGTAACAGATAGGTATACAGGTCCGGGAAGAAGTTCTGCGTATTCCTGCCGTAATCCGTTCCCCCGTAGATGGGGTTGACGTTCAGGGTTTCGAAGGACCCGAGGAAGCCGAAGGTCATATGGGAATTGCGCGGCACGTCTTCCATGACGCCGGTAACGGTCAGGTCGTACGTATTGTCGATCCGGATCACCTTGCCCAGGGCATCCTCGTCACCGAAGTACCTGGCCGCCGTGGATTCGGTCATGACCACCGTATTAGGGGCGTTCAGGGCCGTGTTCGCGTCGCCGCGAATCAGGTTGAAGTCGAACAGCTCCAGGATGCCGGGATCCGCGAAGTAGAAACCCGGCTCATTGAACCGTCTGTTGCCTTCCACGTACGTGACCTGCCAGGAGACCAGCGGCGCCTTGATGCGGGTGAACCCTTCGACTTCCGGGAAGGCGTCGGTCAGCATCCACCCCCACGCCGTCGGACTTCGCGCGGTGCGGGTTTCCGCCCTGTCCGGCGTCTCGATCGCCATGGTGAGCCGGTAGATGCGGTCGTGCCGGGACGCGTACCGGTCATAGCCTAGTTCGTCCTGGACGTATAGCAGGATCAGGATGCAACAGGTCATCCCGACCGCGAGGCCCATGACGTTGATTAGGGCGTATCCTTTGTGGCGCAGGGCGTTACGACAGGCAATCGTGAGGTAGTTGCGGAACATTATCGCGTGGTATCCTGTCTCGAGCGGGAACTCGGGTGACTCGGCGCGTCAGTGCGGCTTCGGACCGCTTTCGACGTGCTCAATCGGCCGTTCGTGCGGGCTGATGTCGATCGTTTCGACTCGATCGGCTCAAGAAAGGTTGCAGTGGAAGCAGGATTCGGGCCGCGCAAGTGCGGAAATTGGGGGGAATTGCCGGTGCAGGCCACGCCCGTGCGGGTCACGCCAGCCGAAAGGCCCGTTTCGAAGCGGGATGTGCGATGTTTTGTGGAAAATGCCGAGGGACAGAGTCGAACTGTCGACACATGGATTTTCAGTCCACTGCTCTACCGCCTGAGCTACCTCGGCAATCGTCTCGGGCAAAGCCAGTCAAAATTAGCGGCGACCACGGGGAAAGTCAACAGAAATAACCCTGGAAAAGCGAAAATCCGGTGTGGCGGTTTTGGGGGAAACTTCGGGAGAAACCGGGGGGCTGATCGCGGCTTCCGGCTACTTGCCTTCGACCGTGCTGTCATCGAAATGCAGCATGAATTCGATGTAGTCGAGTTCCCGGTCGATGGCCTGCCGCTTGGTGACGATGGTATTGGTAGCCAGGTAGTGCGCCAGGCCGCGGAACTCCTTGCGGACGCGGACGAGACGGTTGCGGAGATAAGGCGCGTTGGGGTTGTCGCCGGGCATGGCCAGGATCTCTCCGTAGAGCCTTTCGATCCTGCCGTCCGTATCGATCAGGGGATTGCGGACTTCGTCGATGTAGTCCTGGTCGTGGCATTCGCCGCAGGGCGCGGTAATGGACACCATGTCGATGTGCACTTCCGTCACGTCGTGGCTGTTGTGGCAGGTGACGCACTCGGGCTCGAAGTCATTGGCTTCGAACAGATCCCCGTGGGCGCTCTCCCAGAAGCTCTCAAGGGCTTCGGGGTGGCAGCGTCCGCAGTCTTCCGGGATGGCTTCAGGCAGCGGTGCGTCCATGAACCCGTTCTGCTCGCCCATGGCCACGGTGAGTATGGTGCTCGTTGGATCGCCCCCGTGGCACGTGTCGCAGAAGACGCCGCGCCACGCGTGGATGCTGCCCTGCCACTCGGCGACCTGCCTGGCGAGGGGTTCACCCAGGCGCTGGTGGCACAGGGCGCAGTTGTCGGTCATCCGCGTCTCAAGCTTCTGCCAACTCGTAACGGGAGAATCGGGGGTGCGTTGAGAGTCGGGGGTGCGTTGGCCGCGGGCCGTGGGCAGGATCACGCCAAGCACGAAGGTCAGCATGATCAGAACGGCGGCGGTCCGGAGTAAAAAGGACACTCGGCGTGCTTTCCGGGTTGTGGGTTTCGACCAACTGTAGATACGACGCTGCAAGCGGAATAGTATACATCGTCCAGCGCTTCCCACTTCAACAAAAAGCTCTTCCAATGGTAACGTTCGCCGTGCCTGCGATCAAGCACTAACGGTAAACCACACCCCGGGACGCGGGACAGAATTCCCTTTACACGAGGCGCCGGAATCCTATCTTTACCTGTGTTTTTTGCATGCATGAATCCGGTAAAACCCTCCTTAAATACGGGGAATCTCGAATGAAACTGGTTCAATACTACGAACCCGGCCAGGAATCCGGCGTGGGCATCTTCCAGGACGATCAGGTCATCGACCTTTCGGAGGTCATGCCAGAGGTGGAGACCGTCAACGACCTCCTGTACGTATCCGGGACGGCCCGGCTATCTCTGTCCGAACTCGTCGAACGCGCCATCAACGACTACGAAGGCCAGCTGACCGGGTTCTCCTACGAATCGCTCGACGTTACACCCGACGTGGGCGTCCCCCACCTGATGGTACCGATCTTCTCGCCCGAGGTGTGGGGCTTCGGCGTGACCTACAAGCGAAGCGCCGAATTCCGGGACGACGACGCCCAGCAGACCATTTATGACCAGGTATACCAGTCCGACCGGCCCGAATCCTTCTTCAAGGCCACTGCTTCCCGTTGTTCCGGACCCAACGCGCCCATCTGCGTGCGCGGCGACTCGAACTTCACCGCCACCGAGCCCGAACTGGCCTACGTGCTGGGCGATGAAGGCGAAATCGTCGGCTACACCCTGTGCAACGACGTTTCGGCCTGGGATATCGAGAAGGCAAACCCACTCTATCTCAACCAGTCCAAGATCTACCAGGGCTGTTGCGCGCTCGGACCCGCCCTGGTCACCGCGGACGAGATCGACGATCCCTACGATATCGACATTCATTGCCGGATTCTGCGGGACGATGCCGTCGTGTTCGAGGGAGAGGCCAACACTTCGCAACTGGCGCGCAGTTTCGACGAGTTGAACGAGTACCTCTACCGGGATAACCTGATCCCTGCAGGTACGGTCGTTTCCACGGGCACGGGCATCATCGTGCCGAACGACCTGGGACTGCGTGAGGACGACATCGTGATGATCGCCTCTCCCCAGATCGGCGTGCTCTCCAATCCCGTGCAGCAGCTCTGACCAGGACAAGGCGATGGGCAGACGGAACAGCGGACTCAACCGCCACCAGAAGGCCTGGCGGAAGCCGGGCGAGGAACGCGTGAGCCGGGAAGATATCGCGGAACTCCTGCGCCTGTCCGAAAGCGGGGATCCCGAAGACCGTATCGTGGCCGCGACCTACATGTGTCCATGCCACGTCCGTCACCGCAATGAAGAAGTCTGGAAGGCGCTCTACCGGATGATGGAGGATGATGACGCCCGGGTCCGCCGGCGGGCCTGGCATACGCTGGAAGACGGAGGCTGTCCTACCGATCCGGCCTTCGAGCCCATCGTCCGCCGCGCGTTGGACACCGAAACGGACCGCCAGGTGCTCGGATTCGCACGCCAGTTCGCCGAACCGTTTCTCAATGAAGACCTGGTGTCCAGGATCCGTGAGGAAAAACCGGCTGGCAGGCATCCGAAACCGACCGGCAAATGCGACTTCTGCGGCCGGACCCGTGTGCCGGTTTCGCAGGACTACGAGACGGAGATCCCCGCGGGCGGGATGACCCGCGCCGCGTGGATATGCGACGAATGTTCCGCTGGAGGCGCCGACTCCTGAACGGTCCGCACGCCCTGCCGCCCTCGAATTGAGTGCTAACCCCTGATCCACGCTTCCTGCACGACCAAACCCTGGAAAGGCCATCGGTACATTCAAATATGCCAAATTATGAAATCGCTGTGATCGGCGGGGACGGCGTCGGTCCCGAAGTCATCGAGGAAGGCATCAAGGCGCTTAACGCGCTGGGGTCCCCGGCTTTTCGTTTCACCCGTTTCGACTGGAGTTCCGAACGCTACAAGCGCACGGGAAGGTTCATTCCCGAGGGCGGGCTGGACCGGCTGGCGGCCTTCGACGCCATATTCTTCGGCGCGGTGGGCGACGAGGAGGTGCAGGACCACATCACCCTGAACAACCTCATTCTCCCGATACGGCGCAGATTCGACCAGTATGCCTGCGTCCGGCCCGCCTTCCTGTACGCGGGTGTGCAGTCTCCCCTGGCGGGAAAGGGGGCCGGCGACATCGACCTGGTGGTCATCCGGGAGAATACCGAAGGGGAATACGCCGATATCGGGGGGAGGGTGTATCAACAGACTGACCACGAGGTCGCGGTCCAGACCTCCGTCTTCACGCGGCACGGCACCGAGCGCATCATCCGCTACGCCTTCGAAGAAGCGCGGCGCCGCGACGGCCGGCGCCTGGTCACGTCCATCACGAAGTCGAACGCCCAGGGCCATGGCATGGTCTTCTGGGACGAAGTATTCGATTGCGTGAAAGCGGAGTACAGAGACGTCGAGACCGAGTCCCTCCTCATCGACGCCGCGGCCATGGACTTCGTGCGCCGGCCCCAGGACTTCGACGTGGTGGTGGCCTCGAACCTCTTCGGCGACATCCTGACCGATATCTCGGCGATCACCGTGGGCAGCATGGGTCTCGCGCCCAGCGCGAACCTGAACCCCGAACGGACTCACCCCTCAATGTTCGAGCCCGTCCACGGCTCCGCCTTCGAACTCATCGGAAAGCGCCAGGTCAATCCCATCGCCACGATCCTGGCGGCGGCCATGATGGTCGAGTTTCTGGGTGAAGACAAGGCCGGAGCGGCCATTCGCGGGGCGGTATCGGAGAACCTCGCCGAAGGGCGGATCCGCACGCCGGACATCGGCGGCCGGTCGAGTACCGTGGAAGTGGGCGATGACATCGTCGGGAGACTGTCGAAATGACCGGCGTGGTGTTGATTACGGTCGACGGCAGATAGGCAGAATGACGGTCCGTTACACGAGACCGAGTTCGGCCATGGTCCCGCGCAGTGCGTCCCGTTGTTTCTTCGACAAGGGTCTTCCCGGCGGCCGAGCTGTCCCGCAATCAATGCCCAGCCGCTCGCTGAGCGCCGCCTTGGCCACCGAATGAAACTCGCCTCCGCATGCGCCGAGGGACGCCCATACCCCGCTGGCGCGGTCCTGCGCGGATTCTGCCCGTCCGAGATCTCCTGCGCGATAGGCCTTCCAGATTTCCACCCAGTATTCCGGCGTGATAACCGGTGGTCCGTCCACGCAGCCCGTAGCGCCGATCGTCAGGGCCGGGAGCATCAACTGGTGGTTGCCTACCAGGCATTTCAGTCCCATGGCTGAGAAGTTGCGCACGTTGGCAAAAATCTGCGACGAGTGCTTGAGTCCGGTCAGTTGCGGCACCTTATCCTGGATCTTCTGCATCAGTGCGGGTGTGATCTCCACGCCCGTGGACTGGGGCAGGTTGTAGACGAACAGGGGAAGGTCCGCCGCGGCAGCCACGACGCGGTAGTGTTCGGCGATGGCTTCGTCGGTCCGGCCGTAGAAGAAAGGCGGCACGCAGCAGATGGCCTCCACCCCGGCGCCCGCGGCATGTTCGGCCAGCCGGGCCGCCCTTTCCGTGGTCGCGGCGCCGACATGCATGATGTTGTTTACCCGGCCCCGGGACTGGTCCGCCGCAGCTGTAGCGATCCGCATGTTCTCCTCGTCGCTGAGCAGTATGCTTTCCCCCGTCCCGCCCGCGATCCAGAATCCGTGGACACCGGCCTCGATATTGAATTCCATGACCCGGCGGAACGCCTCTTCTTTGAAACTGCCGTCGCTGTGCATCGGGGTGATGATGGCGGGCAGGATACCTTCAAACGCGGACATGCGATCGGCTCCTTCCTGTCAAATCGACGTTTTTAAGGACGGTTTTGCGGACCGGATGTTCCCTGGTCACGCAACGCGAGTGCGCGCGTCAACGCGCATCAACAATCAACACAACTGTGCGCGTATCAAGGGAAGGTAAATCGAACGGAGGATTTTGGAAGGGTTATTTCACCATCCGGAACGGTCATAAACTGCTTGACAATATACGCTTGAACTTTAGTTATACTACGATCGTCACCCGGCCGAAAAGGCCGACCGATGCGTATAGACCGGCCGATGCAGCCTGCCGTAGGGGCCGGCCGATGCAGTCGCCCGCGCAAGATCGGAATCCGCATAGCATGAGCATGAATAGCATGAGCACGCAGAACAGACTGGTAGACGAATACGACAAGTTTCTGGATTGCGTGCACTGCGGACTGTGTCTTCCCGCCTGTCCGACCTATACCGAACTCGGCGTGGAAATGGACTCCCCCCGCGGCCGCATCCACCTGATGCGGGCTTACGCGGACGGGCGTATCGAACTGACGGATCACTTCGAGACGCATATAAGCGGGTGCCTGGACTGCCGCGCCTGCGAAACGGCCTGTCCCGCGGGAGTCCACTACGGCAGCCTCGTGGAAGCAGCCCGGGCGGAGATCGTCGAGAAGCGGCCCCGACCCTTGCTCGGCCGGCTCTTCCGGAACCTGGTTTTCGAGCGGCTGCTACCGTCCCGTTTCCTGCTCTCCGTGGTTTTCCTGCCTCTACGCTGGTACCAGGCGCTTGGCATACAAAAACTCGCTCGCAGGCTGGGTCTGACGAAACTACTCCCTTCCCGCCTGCGCGGCATGGAGGCCATGATGCCCGACATGCCCAGCGCTTCGATGAAGGCGGAGCTACGGCCCTTCGCCCCGGCACGGGGGTCGGCAGCCTACCGCGTGGGCCTGGTTACGGGATGCGTGATGAACGAGATGTTTACCCACGTGAATGCCGCTACAGTCCGCGTGTTGAACGAAAACGGGTGCGACGTGGTCCTTCCCGAAAACCAGACCTGCTGCGGTGCGTTGCAGGTACACAGCGGAGAGCGCACGGTGGCCGAATCACTGGCCCGCAGGAACATCGATGCTTTTGAGCAGGCGGAAGTGGATGCCGTCATCATCAACGCCGCGGGATGCGGCGCGCAGTTGAAGGAGTACGGCGACCTGCTGGCCGGGGATCCGGACTACCACGACCGTGCCCGCGTCTTTGCGGAAAAAGTCAAAGACGTGCACGAGTTTCTCGCCGGGATACCCGTCAAGGAGGACATGGGACCGGTCCGGGCACGGGTCGCCTATCACGATGCCTGCCATCTCGCTCATGGACAGCGCGTACGCGAAGAGCCCCGTAACCTGCTGGGCATGATTCCCGGCCTCGAACTCGTCGAACTGGAGGAATCGGACTGGTGCTGCGGCAGCGCCGGTATTTACAATATTACCCATCCCGCCATGGCGGACCGGCTGCTCGCGCGCAAGATGAACCACGTCAGGCAGGCTGCGCCCGACATGGTGGCCACCGGCAATCCCGGTTGTATCCTGCAGATCCGGCACGGCATAAACCGGGACGGCGAGGAGATCGAGGTCCTTCACCCGGTGGAACTGCTTGATCGGGCCTACCGCCTGAAGCGCGAACAAGAAGTGAACGTTCAGCCGGCCGCAACAGACAGAGCGTAGCCGGCTCAACGGCGAACAGACTCCGCCCGGCGCCTCAAAATTCACAGGAGAGTAACCCGCCATGCCTGTTTTTGAATACCACTGCTCCCATTGTGACGTGGATTTCGAAATGCTCGTCTTGAACGCGGCCGCTTCGGAAAGCGTTTCCTGTCCCACGTGCTCAAAAGACGACGTGGTCAAGAAGTTCTCCACTTTCGCAACAGCTGTATCGGCAAAAGACTCCGCGGCTACCGCGGCAACTCCGGCACCTGTTCCCTCCTCGTCTTGCGGACCAGGCTGCGGATGCCATCATTAAATCGAATTGAACCCCTTCGCTGGACGCCAGTGTATTCGGGCCGGTTTCCCTGCCCGCGGCACGGGACCGCGGACTGCCCCACTACGGACAGAAGCGCATGCAAATAGACGTTAAAATCGGTCGGATCGGATCGGAAGTCGACACTACCGTGATTATCGGGCTGTTCAAGGAGGAACGGCTCGAGGCGAGCGACGCCGCGGTCATGGAATCCTCATTGCACCGGTATCTGCGCGACGTGCTGGCACTGGGAGATTTCAAGGGCGATGACCAGGAAGTCGCGGTGCTGTATCCGCTCGGCCAGGCGCCGCCGGGCCGTGTTATCCTGGTGGGGCTCGGATCGCGTGACGAATTCTCTCTTGAAACGGCACGGCGCGCATCCGGCATCGCCGTCCGACGGGCGCTGAAGCTCGGCGTATCCGAATTGTCCATCGTCGTGCACGGACCGAGCGGATCGGATGGACCGGACACACCAGGCGCATCGGACGCACCAGGTGCATTGGGATTCGAGCTTCGGGACTGCGCTCAGGCTACGGTGGAAGGCCTGTTGCTGGGCGCATACCGGTACGACGATTTCAAGACAGGTGGTGATACGGATCGATCCGGGATTGAGTCGGTGGCCGTCGTGACGCCGCAACGGGCGCAGGCCTATGAAATCAGGGACGGGATCGAAGCGGGCCTGATCAGCGCCGAGAGCACAGACCTGGCACGGGACCTCTCCAATGCGCCCGGCAATGCGATGACCCCGCGCAAGCTGGCCGCCGCCGCCCGGAAGATGGCCGGGGAAACCGGATTGAAATGCCGGGTCTTGACGCGGAAGGACATCGAAAAGGAGCGCATGGGCGCCCTGCTCGCCGTCAATGCCGGCAGTGAGGAGCCGCCTCGCTTCATCGTGCTGGAACACGGCGAAGCGTCCGACGGGACGGATACGCTCGTATTCATCGGCAAGGGCATCACCTTCGACAGCGGCGGCATATCCATCAAATCGAGCGGCGGCATGGAGGAAATGAAGCACGACATGTCCGGCGCGGCCGCCGTGATCGGCGCGATGCGGTCCATCGCCCTGTCGAAACCTTCCCTTCACGTGGTGGGACTCGTTCCGGCCACCGAACACCTCCCGCACGGCAAGTCGCTGAAACCCGGTGACATCATCCCGACCCGCTCGGGCAAGACGATCGAAGTGATCAACACCGATGCCGAAGGGCGCCTCGTACTCGCCGACGCCCTGGAGTACGCGGAGCGGTACAATCCGGCCGCGGTGATCGATCTGGCCACGTTGACGGGGGCGTGCGTGGTCGCCCTCGGCTATGCCGCGACCGGGATGATGGGCAACGACGATGGGTTGCAGGACCGGGTCCGGTCGGCCGGAGAGACCACGGGAGAGCGGGTCTGGCCGCTTCCGCTGTGGCAGGACTACCACGACCAGATCAAGAGCCATATCGCCGATGTGAAGAACACCGGAGGACGGTGGGCCGGCGCGCTGACCGCGGGCGCGTTCCTTGCGAAGTTCGTCGAACGTCCCTGGGTGCATTTGGACATCGCGGGGACCGCGTATACGGATTCGAGCAAGCCATATTGCCCGAAAGGAGCCACAGGAGTGGGGGTGAGATTGCTGCTGCAACTGGTAAAGGACTGGAAAAACTGATCCATGCGCATCGTACAACTCTCCGACCCCCATATCGTTCCGGCCGCGCAACAGCCCGTACACGGCCAGGACACGCTGGGACGACTTCAGGCCGCCATAGATGCGGTAAACCGGTTGAGCCCCGCACCCGATCTCGTCGTCATGACGGGCGATCAGAGCAATGATGGGTCCGAAGCATCCTACCTGACGCTGAAAAGCACCCTTTCCAGCCTACGCTTTCCCTGTCACATGGCCATGGGCAATCACGATTACAGGCCGGTTTTCCGCCAGGTCATGCTGGATGAAACCGCCGCGAATCCGGCCCCGTATTACTACACGCTGGACCGGTGCGGCCACCGGATAATCGTGCTCGATACCTACGACGAGGGGGAGGTGGAGGGAAGACTGGACGACGTTCAACTGGACTGGTTGGAACAGGAGCTTGCATACGACTTGCCGGCCACTGTGTGCATGCACCACCCGCCGGTACCGGTGGGCGTCCCGTGGATGGATAAGCTGATTCTGAAGGATGGTGGCCGGTTTGTTCGGATGTGCAACGCCCATGCATCATTGCGGCTGATTCTGTGCGGTCACCTCCACTACGACTTTCGCATAGAACTGGATCATGCGACGGTCCTTGTCGCTCCGAGCGTGGGCCTGCAGTTCCGCAAGGACCCTGTGGTCAAGCCGGACGGCACCCGCGTCATCGCGACGGACGAACCCGCGGCGTTCCGCATCGTCGACATCGACGGTCCGCGCTGGAAGACCTCGATACACCAGCTCACCCTGTAACCGTCTCCAATCCGGACCCGGTACATGTTGATCGATGATCTGAGAGCAATACAGGCGCGTCACGGGTTTCTGCCGGAAGAGGAATTGAAATCCCTTTCGGAACGCAAGGGCATACCGCTTTACGAGATCCATGGCGTGGCCAGCTTTTATCCTCATTTCAGGCTGGAACCGCCTCCCTCGGTCGACCTGCGCGTTTGTACCGATCTTTCTTGCCATCTCCACGGGGCTTGCGACGTGCTGGAGACCCTGCGGGAATCCGTGCGCTATGCCGGCCTGGACCAGTGGGAGGTCTCCGCGGTTTCCTGTCTCGGCCAGTGCGACGGCGCGCCGGCGGTCTCGATCAACGGTCGCAGCTACCGGTCCATGACCGGGGAGCGGCTCGGCCGGTACGTTTCCCGCCTGGCCGCCGACGGGAAGATCGCTCGCCAGCCCGTCAGGCGATCGGTCAATCCGGGTTTCATCGATCCCTATGATCACCCGCTGGCCGCGGAGTCCCTGAAACAGTGGGTCTCGCTCGGTGACGCGGAGGGGCTGGTGCAGACCATCAAGGATAGTGGACTGCGCGGCATGGGCGGGGCCGGATTCCCGACCGGCGTCAAGTGGGACCTCGTACGAAAAACGGCCTCCGGCGTCAAGTACGCGATCTGCAATGCGGATGAGAGTGAACCGGGCACGTTCAAGGACCGCGAGATCCTCTACCACTACCCCCATCTCGTCGTCGAGGGCCTGATACTGGGCGGTCTCGCCGTCGGGGCCGATTGGGGATACCTGTTCCTGCGCCACGAATACGACCGTGAGCGTGAAGTGCTTGAAAGGACGATCAAGGCGTTCTATTCGGCCGGATACCTGGGCGACGGCGTGCTGGATTCGGCGCATTCGTTTCATCTCGAGATATTCGACAGTCCGGGAGGATACATCTGCGGCGAGGAGACGGCCCTGCTCGAAGCGATGGAAGGGAAAAGGGCCGAGCCCCGCAACAAGCCGCCGTTTCCCGGCACGCACGGGCTGCACGGACAACCCACGCTGATCAACAACGTCGAGACCTTCGCGTGGGTGCCCGCCATCCTGCGGCGCGGTGCCGACTGGTTCCGGTCCCAGGGGGTAAACGGCGCGGTCGGACGCAAGTACATCGCCCTGAGCGGCCACGTCAACCGTCCCGGCGTTTACGAGATCCCACTCGGAACCAGGGTCTGCGATCTCATCCGGGACTACGGAGGCGGCGTTGCCGGCGGACGCGAACTCATGGCCTTCTCTCCCGGGGGTACGTCATCGGGTTTCCTTCCAGCCTCCATGGCGGATGTCCCCCTGGATTTCAAGCCGCTGGCCGATGCCGGTTCCATGCTGGGTTCCGGTGCGGTCATCGTCCTGGCCGAAGGAACGGACATGGTGGACCTGGCCCGGAACGCGGTGTCGTTCTTCCGCAACGAGTCCTGCGGCAAGTGCGTGCCCTGCCGGACGGGCACGGCGCACCTGGTCCGGATGCTGAACACGATCCTGGAGGGAGACGCCCGGCCCGATGCGCTGGACCCCGTAGCGGACGTCGCCGAAGCGATGGAACTCACCTCGATCTGCGGCCTGGGCCAGGCCGCCGCGCTGCCTCTCACGTCGGTGCTCCGGCATTTCCCCGGAGCGTTCGCATCGCACGGCTGTCGACCGGAAGGTCATTGGGAGAACGGTGGAGGCGGGCCGGATGAATAACCGCACCGTCACGCTGACGATCGACGGCAGAAGCCTGACCGTGCCGGCCGGCGCCACGATCTGGGAAGCGGCGCGCTCCGCCGATATCGACATCCCCACCCTTTGCCACGACCCCAAACTGGAACCGGTCGCCGTGTGCCGCGTCTGCGTGGTCGACGTGGAAAACGCCCGAACATTGCCGGCGGCCTGCATCCGGCAGGTCGAAGAAGGCATGAACGTGCGCACGGACACGGACCGGGTGCGCAGGGCGCGACGCACCCTCGTGGAACTGCTGGAGTCCGGGCAGCCGCACGGGGATAACCGGCGCAAGGCGGCCGAACATGATGAACTCGCGCAACTGGGCGTTCAACTTCGATCCGATCCGTCGCGGTTCGCCGCCACATGCTCAAACCAGCCGACGTCGCCCGACCTTTCCTCGCCCGTCATCGCGGTGGACCTGAACGCGTGCATCCTGTGCGACCGGTGCATCCGTGCTTGCGACGACGTGCAGGTGAACGACGTCATCGGCCGAACGGGCAAGGGCTGCGATACGCGGATCGCCTTCGACAACAGCCTGCCGCTGGGCGGGTCTTCCTGCGTGTCCTGCGGTGAATGCGTGGCCACCTGTCCCACCGGCGCGCTCACCGACAAGAGACTGGTCGATTCCGCGGCGAACGGGTCCGGCTCTGTGGCGAATGAATCCGATGCCGCCGCGAACGTCCCCGAAGAAGCCGACCCCGACGCCGCGTCTAAAATCCCCGAAGAAACCGAGCCGGATTCGCGGCGGGTCGATTCCATCTGCCCCTATTGCGGCGTGGGATGTGGGATCTCGTACCACGTGCGTAACGGCCGTATCGAGGGCGTCACAGGCAGGGACGATACCCACACCGAGGGCCGGCTGTGTGTCAAGGGGCGGTACGGTTATGACTACACGCACCATCCCCAGCGGCTCACGAAGCCCCTCGTCCGCCGGGAAGACGCCTATCCGAAACGGCCGCTGTCGGCGGATTTCAAGGACTATCGTGACTTCCGCCGTTCGCTCCGGTCGCCGGAATGGAACGACCGCATACGGGAGGTGTTCCGCGAGGCCGAATGGGACGAAGCGCTGGACCTGGCGGCGCGCCGGCTGCTGGAGATTAAAAAAACGCTCGGTCCGGGCGCGCTGGCGGGTTTCGGCTCGGCCAAGGTGACCAATGAAGAAGCCTACCTGTTTCAGAAACTGATCCGGGTGGTCTTCGGCACCAATAACGTGGACCACTGCACGCGCCTCTGTCACGCCTCGTCCGTGGCGGCCCTCACCGAGGCGATCGGCAGCGGGGCGGTCTCCAACGCCTTCCAGGAAGTCCTTGAAACCGATGTCATCTTCGTGATCGGATCCAACACGGAAGACAACCACCCCGTCGCCGCATCCTACATGAAACAGGCCGTGGCCCGGGGCGCCCGGATGATCGTGCTCGACCCGCGGCGGCCGACCATCGCCGACCACGCGACCCGGTACGTGCGGTTCAAGCCCGGCACGGACATCGCGCTGCTGAACGGGCTGATGCACGTGATCCTGCGGGAGGGCCTGCAGGACCGGGATTTCATCGCGCAACGGACCGAACGCTTCGAGGCCCTGGAACCCTTCCTGGCAAGCTATACGCCCGAGATGGCATCCCGTATAACGGGCGTTCCGCCGTCGGTGATCGAGGAGGTGGCCCTGGAGTACGGCCGCGCGGAGCGCGCGATGATCTTCTGGGGTATGGGCATCAGCCAGCACGTCAACGGTACGGACAATGCGAGGGCGCTGATCTCCCTCTGCCTCATGACGGGCAACATCGGCCGCCGGGGTACGGGCCTGCACCCGCTGCGGGGTCAGAACAACGTGCAGGGCGCGTCCGACGTGGGCCTGATTCCAAGGTTCTATCCGGGCTACCAGTCCGCGGATGACCCGGAGGTGCGAAAGCGATTCGAGGAGGCATGGGATACCACGCTCGATCCAGACTCCGGACTGACGGTCGTGGAAATCATGCATGGCGCCCTTGACGGTAGCATCGCGGGCATGCTCATGATGGGCGAGAATCCCTTCCTTTCGGACCCGAACATGAACAAGGTCAGGAAGGCCCTGCAGCAGCTCTCTTTCCTCGTCGTGCAGGACGTCTTCCTGACGGAGACCGCGGAGTTCGCCGACGTGATCCTGCCCGCCTCCACCGCGGCGGAGAAGCGGGGGACCTACGTCAACACGAACCGCATGGTGCAGATCGGCAGGCAGGCGATCGAGCCGCCCGGCGAGGCCCGCCTGGACGGGGATATCCTGATCGACCTGGCCAACCGGATGATGCGCATGGAACAGGGGGAAAGCGGCCCGCGCTGGGCATATGACGGACCGGAATCGGTCTGGGAGGAAATCGTCGCGCTGACCCCCATTTTCCATGGCATCACCTACGAAGCGATGGAACGGGAAACCGTGGTCTGGCCCCTGGAAGAACCCGTGCTGTTCACCGGCACCTTTCCCCACGGCCCTGGCCGTTTCACGCCCGTATCCTTCGCCCCGCCAGACGAACTTCCGGACGACGCATACCCCTTCGTGCTGAATACCGGCCGCGTCCTGGAGCACTGGCACACGGGCACCATGACGCGCCGCGCCCGAGCCCTCGACGCCATTTCGCCGGAGCCCTTCGTCGAGATGACGCCCGGGGACCTGGAACGCCTGGGCGTCGAAGAGGGCGACCCGGTGGCCGTATCCTCTCGCCGGGGCGCCATTACGTTGAAAGCGAAGGCTTCGGGACGCGTCTCCGACGGCAACGTCTTCATCCCCTTCCACTTCAAGGAAGCCGCGGCCAACATCCTGACCAATGATGCCCTTGACCCCGACGGCAAAATCCCCGAGTTCAAGTTCTGCGCGGTGGCCGTGAAACCTGTGCCATCGAGTGATCTGCTGGCACCTCACGCAGGCCGCTGACACGACGCATCCCGGTTCCCTTCTGCTGATTCGCGAATCTGCACGCACCTGGCCCCTCTTTTGAGGAACAGGATATGAAACTATCTCGTTCCGCTGTTCGTAGTAGGATTGTGAACACGACCGCGAGCGGCGAAAGCTCAACGGGTTTCGAATTCGACGAGACGTACCGGACGCATCACCGGCGGATTCTCGCACTTTGCAGATATCTACTGAAGTCCGTGTACGAGGCCGAGGACGCGACCCAGGAGGTTTTCCTTCGGGCATACCGGAACCGGTCCACCATGGACGCGTCGAAGTCGCCCCTTAACTGGCTGCTCAAGACCGCGACCAACCACTGTCTCGACCGGTTGCGGCGCCGGAACCGCGAGGTGAATTTCTATGAATCCGCCGATCCCGACCAGGTCGGCCCGTCGAAGGTTTCCGAGGATACGCTGGAGATCATGGTGCGGGCGGAAAAAGGTGATCAGGTGCGATCGGCGATACAGTCGCTCCCGGACCGGTACCGCGTGCCGCTCGTGCTGGCCTACTACAACGAGTTCACCTACGACGAAATCGGCCACGCGCTCAATCTGAA
>VXWP01000083.1:38667-120862 GCA_009835325.1 Gemmatimonadota bacterium
TGATTTACCGAGCCAGAAGACGATTGCGAGAGGAGTTGACCGGACTATGCCGACCATGACCAGCGAATCGTTGCACCAGGACGCGTGTCCATCCGAAATCGTCTGCTCGACCTATGCCGATGGCGAGCTGGCCGGTTCCGAAGCACGGGCGTTCACTGCTCACCTGGAAAACTGCCCACGGTGTCAGGGCCTCGTACAGGCGTTCCGCAGGGAAAGAGAAGCCCTTTTCGAAATCGTGGGAAACGCGGAGGACTTTCTGGCTGAAACGCAACCGGCACCGGTCTCTGCGCCTTCGCCCATCCACACCATGAAGCTGCTGGGACTGGTCATCGGACTCGCGGCACTGATGCGGGTGGGCATTGGCTGGGTGATGGGACTGGAATTACCATGGAGTATCGAGTGGCTGAATCCACTGAACGTTTCCGGTCAGTTGTCCATGCTCTTCAGCACTGGCGCTTATTTCATCGAATACTATCAGAACGGAGGTACGACCATGGTTACGCTGATAAGCGATATAGGCCTGACTGTCGGGCTCATCATGCTGCTGGGTTCGTTGTTTCTTCTGTTCCGGAGACCGATCGGCACGTTGGTTGTGCTTGGAGGGCTACTGTTGGTTTTGGGATACGTCCGCCCCGCGGAAGCCATCGAAATACGTTCCAGTGAGGATATCTCGGTGGATGCCGGCGAGATCGTCGACGACACCTTCGTCGCCTTCGGCCGCACGGTCAGGATCGACGGCGAGGTGACGGGAGACCTGATTGCCTTCGCCCAGTCGATCGAAATCTCGGGTTCGGTCCTGGGGGATATCTACACATTCGGCAGGACCATCGAGGTAGAAGGACAGGTGGGCGGCGGATTCGCCGGGTTCGGCCAGGTCATTCGCATAGGAGATTCGATCGGTCAGGGCGTCTACGGATTTGCGCAGTCGCTTCGGTCCAGCCCTGACGCAACGATCGAGGGAGACCTCTTCGCGTTCGGGGAGAACATCATTGTAGGTGGATCAGTCGGCCGGAACGTTACGGTGTTCGGCAATACGCTGACGATATCGGGCGCGGTGAAGCGGGACGTTACTTTCGCAGGCCGCCTGGCAACGGTCCAGTCTTCCGCATCCATCGGCGGGGACATCGACGTGGGGTTGCCTGACGAGGATAGCCTGGAGGTGGATTCCGCCGCGATCGTTGGCGGCGAAACCATCGTGGAAGTTCCCGAACCGGATCAGGACGAGGGTGAGGACGGGCTCTTTTCAGCCTGGACCATTGCCTGGACGGCCCTTTGGCTGGTCACGGCGTTCCTGTCGGGCCTGCTGCTGCTCTGGGCGCTTCCCGTGCTCCGGCGCGTGCCGCTGGACAATCTGACCGGCATACTTACGTCCGCGGGACTCGGGTTCGTGCTGGTCACGGCCACGCCGGTCCTGGCGGTTGTGCTCGCCGTGACGTTCATCGGGCTGCCCGCCGGACTGGTCATTGGCGCTGTATGGGCATTGAGCCTGTATGTGTCCAAGATCGTCGTGGCCCACTTCCTGGGCAACGCGCTGTTGCGGCCGAAACAGGAGGGCGTCCGTGCACTGTTGCTTCCCCTCCTCGCCGGCCTGGTGCTGGTCCTGATCGCCGTCAGCCTGCCCTACGTGGGCTGGGTCATCAATCTGCTGCTGGTCATCATCGGCATGGGCGCCATGGGGCAAGCGCTGTACCGGAGCGCAGGTAACCGGGTGGCCGTGGCCTGACGATCATAGAGGCAAGGCCGGAAGGGTGGGACCAGATCGGGCGGCCGCGTTCGGACTTTCGGACGCGTCCGCCCGATTTTCATTAAGAGCAAGACCTCAAGTGGCAGGCGTCACGTACTCTAACCTCACGCGTCGTACCCGGTCCAGAAGGCCCGGCCCCACTCGCTATCCGCGTCATCCCATTCGTCCCGCCAGTCGGAAAGCCTGGATCGGAGGGCCGCAAGCCGGTCGGCATGAGCAGTTTCGCCGGCCAGATTGCGGCATTCCAGCGGGTCGCGTTCCAGGTCGAACAGCTGGGTCGTCCGGCACCCGTCGACCACGTATTCGATCAGTTTGAACCGGTCGTCCTTCACCATGCGCTGCCACTGGCGGTAGGCCGCGAACAGCGTGTCCCTCGGGTGTACGCCGGGATCATCGAACGCCGGCGCCAGGCTCACACCCTCCACGGAACCGGGCGTATCCAATCCCGTCACATCGCACAGGGTAGGGAAGATATCGAGCAGGTAAGCGTAGGCGCTGCGTCGCACACCGTGCGGGATGCCCGGGCCCGGAGAAGACCAGGGGGACGCGTATGCTGTGCTCGTAGAGATTCTGCTTGCCGAACAGCCCGTGCTGGCCGATCGCCAGGCCGTTGTCCCCGGCGAAGACGACGATGGTGTCGTCCGCCATGCCGCGGTCTTCCAGCGCATCCATGACCCGCCCCATCTGCGCGTCGAGATGGGAAATCATCGCGTAGTATTCGGCGATGTGGCGCCGCACGCTCGCGGGATCCCGCGGGAACGTCTCCAGGACTTCGTCCCGTACCTTCAGGTCGCCGTTATCGAAGGGATGGCCGCCCATGAAGTTCCGCGGCAGCGGGATGGCCTCGGGATCATACAGCTCCAGGAACTCCCGGGGCATCGTCCTGGGGTCGTGGGGCGCCATGAACGAGACGTACATGAAAAAGGGATCTTCGGAATCATACCCCTGTAACCATTCGGCGGCACAGTCGGCGAAGATCTCGCTGGAGTGCCGCCCGGCGTGCACGTGGTCCCCCTTCCGGGTTTTCACTTCGTTCGAGCGGAAGGCATCCGGACACTGAGGCAGCCTTCCTTCGTACTTCCCCTCCGGGTCGTAGTTGAAGACCGGTACGTTCCAGTGGTCGTCCATGCCCCCGAAGAAGATCTCCGCGCCGTCCGAAAAACTGCGGGCGTATGACGAGACGCCGTTGTGCCATTTTCCCGTGCCCCAGGTGCGGTAGCCGTGGGACCGCAGGTATTCCCCCATCAGCGTGTGCTCCGGCGGAATGTCCGCACCGGCGCCGTCGAGATGAAACAGCGTGCGGCCTGTATGCAGCATGGC
The DNA here is from genome assembly GCA_009835325.1 of Gemmatimonadota bacterium. Lineage (NCBI taxonomy): Bacteria > Pseudomonadati > Gemmatimonadota > Gemmatimonadota bacterium. The sequence continues at coordinate 41,732 of VXWP01000083.1, forward strand.
CCGGCTGGGCATGCAGATGGCGGCCGATGTGCCCCCGGGGATATGGGCTTGCGTAAAGGACACGCCCCGGTCGACCAGCCGGTCCATGGCGGGCGTGTGAACCAGGGGATTCCCCAGCGCGTGAATCGTATCGAAGCGCTGATCGTCTGTAAAGAAGAACAGGATATTGGGCTTGCCGCGGCTCAAATCGCGTCCCTTTCCAGGCTAAGGGTTCGTACGGCTGCGGACTCCGGAGGATTCATCGTGAATCTGGAATTAACGGGTTGGCATGATCAAAGTCAAACCGGTTAGTTGGTCGGGGGGAACGCTCTGTTCTCCTTTTGCAGGTCCGCTTTCCGTCCTATATTGCGGAGTCGTCAGGAGAAAAGGGTACTCTCGGCGGGGCCGAGACGACAGGATCCGACTGCCGTAGACCTGGACCGAAAGCGAGCAACCTATCGCCGCGACAAGAACATCAAAGGTTTATCGATTGCGCGTGGACGATATCGAGGTGGAAGTCCACCGGAAGCGGATCAGGCACCTGTACCTCAGGGTAGGTCCACCCGACGGACGCCTGAGGGTCTCCGCGCCGCTTCGCGTCGGTGATGATTCGATCCGCCAGGCTGTGGCGAGACGAATGCCCTGGGTCCGGCGGCAGCAGGAAAGGCAGCGCCAAAGGGAACGGGAATCCGCCCGGTCCTGGGTATCGGGCGAGCGCCATTTCGTGGAGGGGATCGACCGCGTGTTAAACGTCACAACCCACGAAGGACCGCCGCAGATCGGCCTCCTGGGCGACTCGACGCTGGAAATGCGCGTTCGACCAGGTACCGGCCGGGACGAACGGGCGGACCTGCTCTCTGCCTGGTACCGAGAACGGCTGAAAACGAGTATCCCCCGCCTGATCGCGGCATGGGAACCGTTTATGGGCGTGACGGTGAAGGAATGGCGGATCCGTAAGATGAGAACCCGCTGGGGAAGCTGCAGCGTACGAAACGGCCGGATCTGGCTGAGCCTGGAGCTGGCCAAAAAACCGATGCGATGCCTCGAGTACGTGATCGTCCACGAAATGGCCCACCTGATCGAACCCTCGCACAATCGCCGCTTCTGGGCCATCCTCGACCGACACCTGCCCGACTGGCGCGCGCGCAGGGACGAACTGAACCGGTTCCCGGTCATGGACGGCGAGGGGTAGAATCGCGGTCCGTTGATCGTTGTCGTCCACCGGGTTGCCGACCCAGTCGCTGACCCGGCCGGCCACTTGGCCGCCAGCCCTCTTGCCAGCCCTGCCACAAGCCAGAAATACCTTGTGCAACACCCCCTTACGGCCTATTTTCAGACCGGCGTTCCGGATCGGCCGAGATGCCCTTTCAGGCGGCAGTTTCCGAATGCCGGGTGGTGCTAAAACAGCAAGATAAGTCGTAAACCGTTTAACCTTTGGAGTATCGAGTTACCAGTGTCTGGCCAGATGTTCAAGCCCTTTGACGGAAAGATGGAATACCCCGCCATGGAGGAGCGCATACTCGCATGGTGGGCGGAGCATCGGATTTTCGATAAACTGCGCGCGCAATTGGCTGAACGCCCCATCTGGTCCTTCATCGACGGTCCGATAACCGCCAACAACGCCATGGGCGTCCACCACGCCTGGGGCCGGACGTACAAGGACATGTACTGCCGCTACAAGGCCATGAAGGGGTTCAACCAGCGGTGGCAGAACGGGTTCGACTGCCAGGGACTCTGGGTGGAAGTCGAGGTCGAGCGGGCGCTGGGATTCGATTCGAAGCGGGATATCGAGACCTTCGGCCTGGCGGAGTTTTCCCGGGCGTGCCGCGCGAGGGTGGACGAGTACGCGGAGCGGATCACGCGTCAGTCCATCCGCATGGGCCACTGGATGCAGTGGTACCATGAAGACGGCCATCCGGCGTCCTACTTCACGCTGGACGACAACAACATCGAACATATCTGGCACTTTCTCAAGGCCTGTGACGACCGGAAATGGCTGTACAGGGGCCACCGGTCCATGCCCTGGTGCTGGCGGTGCGGCACCAGCCTGAGCCAGCACGAATTGGTCGACTCCTACCAGGAACAGACCGATCCCTCCTGTTTCTTCCGCTGCCGCGTCGGCGGCCGTGAAGACGAGTACTTCCTGGTCTGGACTACCACGCCGTGGACCCTGACCGCGAACACCGCGCTGGCGCTGCACCCGGAAGCCGAATATGCGAAGGCGGTCCTGGACGGCGCGCACTACTACCTGATGAAATCGCTTGTCGCCACGGTATTGCCGCCGGAAGCCGAAGTCGTCGAGACGGTGAAGGGGGAGGACCTGATCGGCCTTCCGTTCCACGGTCCGCTGGAGGATCTTCCGGCGCAGCGGGAGGTTAACCGCACCACCGTCGCCTGGGAAATGGTCTCGGACGAGGAAGGCACGGGGATCGTCCATATCGCGCCGGGTTGCGGCGCCGAGGACTATCAGCTCGGACAGGAGCTGGACCTGGCCATTATCGTGCCGATCGATGAAAATGGCTATTTCACGGACGACATCGGTCCGCTCGCGGCCACCCATGTACGGGATTCGGCCGAGGGCGTCCGGCGCGAGCTGGAATCCAGGGGCGTGCTGTTCCGCTGGGAAGACTACACGCACCGGTATCCCTTCTGCTGGCGGTGCAAGACACCCCTGGTCTTCCGCCTGGCCGACGAGTGGTTCATTTCCGCGGACGAGATCAGGGCGCCCATGAAGCGGGCCGCCGCCACGGTCCAATGGGTACCCGAGTACAGCGGACTCCTGATGCAGGACTGGCTGGACAACATGGGGGACTGGTGCATTTCGCGCCGGCGATTCTGGGGGCTGCCCCTGCCCTTTTACTGTTGCGGGAACTGCGACCATATCAATGTCATAGGAAGCACGGCCGAACTGCGCGAGCGGGCCGTGGATCCTGCGCTCGTTGACGACCTGCCCGAACTTCACCGCCCTTGGATCGACGAAATCGAGATCACCTGCGAACGGTGCGGCGAAGCCGCCCGCAGGGTGACCGAAGTGGGCGACTGCTGGCTCGACGCCGGGATCGTGCCCTTTTCGACCTTGAATTACCTGCCGGAACACCGCGGGATCGAAGGCACGATCCGGTCGGAGCGCGGACCGGAAGCCGAAAGGGACAAGGCGAGTGTTGCCTCGCCCGGTCCGGAATCCACCTGGGAATCGTGGTCTCCCGCGGACTGGATCACGGAAATGCGGGAACAGATCAGGCTCTGGTTCTATTCCCAGTTGTTCATGTCGGTGACCCTCTACGACCAGTCGCCGTTCAAGGCCGTGCTCACCTACGAAGAAATGAGGGACGAAAACGGCGAGCCCTTCAGCAAGAGCGGCGACAACGCCATCGCCGTGGAGGACGCCACGGCCCGCATGGGCGCCGACGTGATGCGGTGGCAGTACGCCGGCGCGCCGCTGAACATGGTCTTCCGGTTCGGTTACGGTCCCGCCGAGGAGGTAACCCGGAAGATGCTGCGGCTGTGGAACGTTTACGCGTTCTTCGTGACCTACGCCAACCTGCCGGATTGCCCGCCGATTTCCACTGCCGCCCCCGTAACGGACCGCAGCGAACTTGACCGATGGGTGCTCTCGCGGATGCATCAGCTGATCCGCCATTGCAACGACCGGATGGACCATTTCGATTCGGCCGCGGTGGTCCGCGAAACAGAACGGTTCATCGACGTGCTTTCCACCTGGTACGTCCGCCGGAGCCGGCGGCGATTCTGGAAGAGCGGCGATGACGCGGACAAGCAGTCGGCGATCCAGACGCTTTACGAAGTGCTGGTGACGATGAGCAGGCTGATCGCGCCCATCCTGCCTTTTTCCGCCGAGGAGCTCTACCGGAGCCTGGTCCCTCCCGTCGACGCATCGGCGCCGGAGAGCGTCCATCTCTGCGCATATCCTGAGGCGTCCGGCGAACTGATCGACCAGGATCTCATGGACGACATGGATGACCTGATGCTGGTGATCGAACTGGGCCGCTCCGCGCGCAACGAAGCCCGGATGAAAGTCCGCCAGCCGGCCATCCGGCTGCTGGTGCAACCCGCGAGCTCCCGGCAGGGCAGAACCATCGAGCGGATGCGCTCGCAGGTGCTGGAAGAACTGAACGTGAAAGACCTGGAACTGGTCGACAGCGAGGACGCGTTTCGCGGATACGCGGTGAAGCCGGTTTTCTCGAAGTGGGGTCCCCGGTTTGGCAAGCGGCTCAACGCCGTGCGGCAGGCGCTGGAGACACTGGACGGCGACGAGACCGGCGCCCTTGTCGCAGGCGGCGAGGTCCTTACGCTCGAGGTGGAGGGTGAACGGGTCGATCTGTCGCCCGAAGAGCTCGAGGTCGAACGGGTGGACGCGGACGGGCTGTCCGTGACTTCGGACTTCGGATGCACGGTCGCCATCGACACCACGGTAACCCGCGATCTCCTGCTCGAGGGACTGATGCGGGACTTCGTCCGCCACGTGCAGAATCTCCGCAAGGAAGCCGACTTCAACGTGGACGACCGGATCACGCTTTACTACGAGGCGGACGGCGACCTGGCCGAGGCCATCGATACCCACGCCGACTACATCAGGACGGAAACGCTGTCGACGGCGCTTCGCGACGAGCCCGTACCCGGAGATGTCCATTCCGGCGAACTCAGGCTCGGTGAGCACGTCGCCCGCATCGGGGTATTGAAGTAAGCTTCGGTTGCCTGATGCGGCCCGGCCCGCGAAAGGACGGACCGATGCGACGTACCAAAATCGTTTGCACCGTGGGTCCCTCCATCCGTTCGCCCGAGATGATCCGCCAGGTACTCGAGGCCGGCGTAGACGTCTTCCGTCTCAATTTCTCCCATGGCACCCCGGACGACCACAGGTGCAGCGTCCACCGCATCCGGTCCGCCGCGGACGACCTCGGCAAGCCCGTCGCGATCCTCCAGGACCTGCCCGGTCCGAAGATCCGCGTCGGTACGTTTCAACACGGTCCCGTTCAACTCGATGCGGGCGATGGTTTCACCCTGACAACGGAACCGGTGCCCGGCAGCCGGACCAGCGTGTCGGTGAATTACGCAGGCCTTCCGGAGGAGGTATGCCCGGGACAGCGCCTGTTGCTGGCCGACGGTCTGGTCGAACTGCGTATCGAGGCGGTGGAACCGCCCGATATTCGGTGCAAAGTACTCCTCGGCGGTTCACTCTCGGATCACAAGGGCATCACGGTACCGCGTGGAGCAAAGGGTATCAACGCCTTCACGGACAAGGACCGGGAACTGCTGGTGGAAGGGCTCGATATGGGCGTGGATATGGCCGCGCTTTCCTTTGTCCGAAACCGGGGTGACGTGTTGAGCGCACGCAAGCTGCTGGACGACAGGGGGGCAAGCCTGCCCCTGATGGCGAAGATCGAAAAACCGGAGGCCGTGGACGCGCTGGACGACATCCTCCCGGCCGTGGATGCGCTCATGGTCGCGCGGGGAGACCTGGGCGTGGAAATCCCCTACGAGGATGTCCCGCTGGTGCAGAAGGACATCATCACCAAGGCCCTGCAGGCCGCTAGGCCCGTCGTAACGGCCACGCAGATGCTGCGGTCCATGGTCGACAGTTCCCGGCCCACGCGGGCGGAGGCCGCCGACGTGGCCAACGCGGTCCTCGACGGATCGGACGCGGTGATGCTATCGGAAGAAAGCGCTACGGGCGCCTATCCGGTGGAGGCCGTGCATGCGCTGGCGACTATCGCGGAACAGGCCGAAGCCAGGTTGTTCCAGCGAACGGTGCACGGAAACCCGGTGCGTCGAGGGATCCCCGGCGTTTCGGAAGCAATCAGCCATGCGTCCTGCGTCCTGGCCCTGGAGGCAGGCGCGAAGGCCATCGTCTGCTGCACGCGGTCGGGTCACACCGCCCGGGTGGCCGCGCGACACCGGATCAGCGTGCCGATCATCGCCGTGAGCCCGGAGGTGGCGACCGTTCGCCGCCTCGCCCTGGTCTGGGGCGTCAAACCGGTGCTGTGCGCCGAGTTCGACACGACGGACGGGATGATCCGCACGTCGCTCGACGCGGCCCGCGAGGCCGGTGGTCTCAGCCGGGGAGGCCACATCGTCATCGTCGGCGGATCGCCGTCGGCAGGACCCGGTCACACGGATTTCGTCCGAATCGCCGCCGTGCCCTAGCCGCACGTGGTACCTGTCGTCCTGTAGATACATTGTATACACTACGCAGTGGAAGCGAGGATCCATGACTCCCGGCGGACTGACGCCCGTCGACTGGACCATCATCATCGGATACGCCCTGGCGACCATATCGCTGGGCTATTACTACAGCCGCAGGCAGAGCACCGTCAGGGAGTATTTCACCGGCGGGGGGCGCATGCCGCCGACGCTGATCGGCTTCTCGCTGTTCGCCACGCTGCTCAGTACCATCTCCTACCTGTCCATTCCGGGCGAGGCCATCGGCAAGGGGCCCGTCTGGATGCTCAACTACCTGACGATTCCGATCATCTTTTTGGTAGTCGGCTACGGGCTGATTCCCGTCTACATGCGGACGCGCGTGACCAGCGCCTACGAACTGCTGGAGGACCGGCTCGGTCTGGGCATCCGCCTGCTGGGCGCGGTGATGTTCATCCTGCTCCGGCTGGTCTGGATGGCTCTGCTGATCTACCTGTCCGCCAAGGCCATGACCGTCATGCTGGGCGTGGGTGATGACTGGATCCCCGTCATCACCCTGGTTACCGGGCTCGTGGCGGTCATCTACACCTCGCTGGGCGGACTGCGGGCCGTGGTGATTACCGACACGCTCCAGACCCTGCTCATGCTCGGCGGCGCCATACTGGTAATCGTGACGGTTACCCTGCATTTCGACGGATTCGGCTGGATTCCGGGCTCCTGGCAGCCCCATTGGGACGCGCAGCCTGTCTTCAGCCTGGACCCGTCCGTGCGCCTGACCGTAATCGGCTCCATGATGGCGTCCATGACGTGGGCGATTGCCACGGCCGGGGGCGACCAGACCGTGGTGCAGCGTTTCATGGCAACCACCGACGCCCGCGCGGCCAGGCGGTCCTACCTGACCCAGCAACTGGTGGGGCTCTGCATCGGGGTCACCCTGTGGGTCGCGGGTTTCGCCCTCCTCGGATTCTTCCAGGACCAACCCGGCCTGCTGCCCGCCGGCGCCGACCTGGACGGACTGGCCGACCATGTGTTCCCCCATTACATCGCCTACTACCTGCCGCCCGGCGTATCGGGGTTCGTGGTCGCCGCCATGTTCGCGGCCGCCATGTCCAGCCTGGACTCGGGCGTCAATGCGATTACGGCCGTGGTATCTACGGATTTCATCGACCGGTTCAGAAAGTCGCCGGCTACCGAGAAACAGTTGACGCGTACGGCTAAAACGCTCGCCTTCGTCATCGGCGCCATTGCCGTGGGCGCGAGTTCGCTGATGGAACTGGTACCCGGCAACATCACGGCGGTGACCAACAAGACCTCGAATCTGCTGACGACGCCTATATTCGCCCTGTTCTTCTTCGCGCTGTTCGTGCCGTTCGCCCGCCCGGCCGGCGTCGTCGCAGGCGCAGTGTGCGGCGTCCTCACCGCTTCGCTCATCGCCTTCTCCGGTCCGCTCTTCGGCATGTTGCCCGATGGGAACGATCCGGTCAGCTTCATGTGGATCAGTCCCGTGGCCCTGGCCGTGAACCTGGGGGTCGGCACGACGGTCAGCTGGATACTGGCGCGGAACGGGAAATCGAATCATGCAACAGGATAAGAAACTGACCCGGCTGCAGACGGCGCGCGGGATGCGCATGTGGAACGTGAACGGCATGCTCGAGTCGGTGCATTCGGCGATTACCACGGGCGTCTACACCACGGGTTACGCGCTGCATCTCGGCGCATCCAGCGCCATGATCGGTTTTATCTCCGCGTCCATTTCCATCGGCCAGTTGCTTCAAGCCTTCTCGCCGCTGCTGATCGAGCGCCTGCGACGGCGCAAGTCGCTGTGTCTTTCCGCCAATGCCGTCAGTTCGTCGCTCTGGCTGCCCATCGCCTTCATCCCCTTTCTCTTCTTCGAGGTATACCAGGTGCTGGCACTCATGGGCTGCATCGCCCTTTCGAAGGCCGTCATGTCCCTGGTTTCCCCGGCGCGTCAGTCCTGGCTGACCGACCTGGTACCCGACGAGATGCGCGGCCGCTTCGTCGCCCGGCAGCGCAGTCTGACGGCGTCCGCCGGACTGATCACGTCGGTCTGCGCGGGGTTCTTCCTGAGTTCGTACGCCGCGGGAGACGAGCAGGAAGGCTTCACCACCCTGTTCATCGTGGCCGTGGTCTTTTCCGGCTTCGGGGTCTGGGCCTGGTCCCGCATTCCCGAACCGCAGAAGAGCCGGGGAGAGCATGTCCCTTCGAACCAATTGCTTCGCCTGCCCTTCCGGCACGGTCCCTTTCGCAGACTGATGTTCCTGGTTTCGGGCCGGCTCCTCATCGCCCAGATCGCCGCGCCTTTCTTTACGGTCTACATGTTGCGGACGCTGGAGGTCTCCTACGCCCAGATCGCGATCTACTCAGCGATTCAGACCATCGCCACGATTATCATGAATCCCTTCTGGGGCTACCTGGCGGACAAGTACGGGTACAAGCCGGTCATGTCGCTTACCGCCGTGGGGCTGGCCCTGTTTCCGCTGGGATGGGGATTCGTGACCCTGGAAAACTACTGGGTCATGGTGCCGCTGGTGCAGGTCTGGGGCGGCACTATGAGCGCGGGGTGGGGCACCGCCCGGTTCAATCTCATCGTCAAGACGGCCCCGGCGGTCAACCGATCCGCTTTCCTGGGATGCTACTCCGCGGTATCAAGAGGGTGCGCGGCCTGCGGCGCCGTACTGGGCGGTATAGCCGCCGATCTGTGTACTTCCATCCCCGCCGTTTCTTTCTTCGGCTACACCTTCGCGGGCCTCCAATACCTTTTCCTTGCCAACGGGACGCTTCGCATCGCCTACATGGGCCTGCTGACCCGCGTGACCTCCGATTCGCAGGTCTCTTCCCGGGACGTGATCAACCGCGTGCGCAAGGGGAATCCCATCGCGACCCTGTGGCACCTGGTGCGCATGGGGAAATCGAGCAATCCCTCGGTCCGGGCCCGGGCCGCCCGTGAACTGGGTGAAACGGGCAGTCACCTGGCCGTGGACGAATTGATAGCGTTGCTGGAGGACAGCGACCGCAACGTGCGACGGGAGGCCGTACAGTCCCTGAGCAGGATCGGCGCGGTGGAGGCCGTGAATCCGCTGCTCGAATGCGTGGGCAGCCCGTCGTCGGACATCGCCGAAGAGGCCGTGGAAGCCCTGGGCGCGGTGCCATCGTCGCTCAGCCTCAACATCCTGGTGACCCTGCTGCACGACGAACGCCCGGGCATCCGAAGAAGCGCCATTCTCGCCCTGGATCGAATCGGGGACCGGCGCGCGGAAACCGCGCTGGAAGCCCTGCTCGAGCACGAGCGGGACCCCGCGATCGTCCAGTCCGCCCTGGAAACGCTGGCCAGGATGGGGAATACCGGCATCCTGGGACGGCTGCAGGACCTCATACGGGCCAGCGAAACCAGCCTCGAGCGGGGGGTGCTGGTCATGTCGGCGGGACATCTCCTCGGCGCACCGGATCTGCTGTACCGGTTGCTCCAGTCCGGCGAGATGGACCAGGACCGGGCGACGGTGCGGATTTTCCGATCCGTCCGCCGGCAACTGGGCGGCTGGTCGCGTGTGGAAAGAGCGGCAAGGAACCGGTTCACGGACGCCGTCGACCGCGCCCTGAGCGCGTTCGAGCGTCAGCAGACCGGTGAGGTGCTGACGCGGCTCGTGGAGATCGCACGGGACATCGCCGGGGAAGCGGGTGCGGACCGGGCGGCCGATGATGCGGCGTCCGAGGGAGGATCCGCGGCCGGCCCGGACGATCTCGAACTGGCGTACAGGGTCCTGGCGGACCTGGAATCGGAAGGCCGGAACAGAACCCTGCACGCCGAAGAGAGACTGCTGGCGGTTGTGGCCTTTCAGCGCATGGCGGATCTGGCCACCGACTGAAGGATCAGCCCTTTTTTGCCTTCCAGGCCTCGTATTCGGCCAGGGTCTTTTCATCGGGCGGGTAGACGCCGATGATGCTGGCTCCCTGCTGGATCTTCTGCAGGATGAAGACTTCGCGGTCCTCCTGCGCCACGGCCCTGGCCGCCACTTCTTCGGCAAGGTGGCGCGGGATCACCACGACGCCCTCCGTATCACCCACAATGAGATCTCCGGGGAACACGGCTACGCCGCCGCAGGCGATGGGACGCTGTATATCGCTCGGGTAGTGCACGCTCTTGCTGTTGTGGGCGTTCATGGCCTTCGCATACGCGGCGAGCCCGGATTCGACGATGGCCGGGGTATCCCGGAACGCGCCGTCGCTCACCACCCCCGCGGCGCCGCGCTGCAGAATTCGCGTGGCGAGGATGTCGCCCATGACGCCGGCCCGGGTGTCGCCCCGCGCGTCGATCACGAGCACCTCGCCTTGTCCGATGCTTTCGATACCGATCCGCTGCATGTCCGTCAGGTTGTCCACGGGCACGTGCGTGATGTCCTCCCGGCCGGGTATGTACCGGAGGGTAAAGGCGGGACCGGCTATGCGCGTGTCCGGGGCCAGGGGCGCGACGTCCTGCATGAACGTGTTGTACAGGCCGAATTCCGTGAGTACGGAGGTCAGCGTGGCCGTACTCGGAATGAGCAGGGATTCTAAGGTTTCCCGCGATGGTGCCTGCTGTTCAGACATGGTATCAGCATTCCTTTCTGTGGTTGGAAATGCCGGTTGGACCGGCGAAGGCCGCCACAGCCTCCACGTATCCTTCCGGCGAACCCGTGTCGAAGTGATCGCCGTTGATTTCCAGGGCGAAGTACGCCCGTTGAGTGGCCAACATGGCTTGTGCCCCGGTCAGTTGAAGTTCGCCGTTATCCATGGTGCCGCCTCCTTCCATCCGCGCCAGGCAATCGAAGATGTCCGGCGTCATGGCGTGCAGGCCGAACCAGCAGAGGTAAGTGTCCGCCGGCATGCCCTCCACGCGCAGCCGTTCCCACGCCAGGTCCGGTTCGGGCTTTTCCACCGCGGTGTCCAGTTCGTAGAGTCCGTTCCACCGGGGCACGGGACGGCCCGAAACCGTCCCGAAGCGGCTGATTTCATCGACGGATTTGCGGATCACGCCCGAAACCGGGGCCTGCAGTTCCGCGTAGGCGTCCAGCAACTGACGCGCGCAGCACCGGTCCTCCCCGCTGAGGTACAGGTGATCGCCCAGCATGACCAGGACCGGATCGCCGCCGATCCAGGCCTTCGCGCGAAGGGCCGCGTCGCCGAACCCCCGGGGACGGTCCTGCGTGATGAAGGTCAGTTTCTCCGAAAGTGCGCCGGGGGATTCGGCCGCGGCGAGCAGGTCCGCACGGTTTCCGATTACGGATTTCAATGGGCCGGGCAACCGCGAGAAGTAAGCGCGGATCAGTGCCTCGTCTTCCGGTGCAATCACCAGGCCGATTTCCTCGATGCCCGCGTTGACCGCCTCCTCGATGATCAGTTGCAGCACGGGGCAAACCCGTCCCCGGACGTCCACGATGGGGAAGAGCGCCTTGCGCACGGCGCGGGTCGCCGGCAACATGCGGACGCCGTGTCCCGCCAGGGGGATGACCGCTTTTCGTATTGGTTTCAAACCGGTCCGACTCCTTCAAACCCGCCGTGAATGTTCAGGGGATCCGATAGACGCGGTGCCCGAATTCGAGGGCACCGGGCGAAGTTCCGGTGAAGAGTTCGGCCTCGATCCCGGTCGCTTCGCCGTAACGTTCCAGCAGATGATCCAGGTGGTCGAACATGCGGTCGTTTCCCGCGACGGCGACCGTCCCGCCTGCTCCTCCGCCCGTAATCCTGGCGCCGTAGAATCCGGCTTCCACCCCCAGTTTCCTTACTTCCCGGACGATCCAGGCCGTTTCGGTGGACCCGAGCCCGCACCGGTGCGTGTAACTCCAGTCCGAGGCGAACATCAGCCTGCCCGCCCGTTCGAGTAGTGCCGGTTTTTCGGAAGACCCCGCCCGCCGGATGCACTCGGTGAAGTCGGTCACCCTACGGTGTTCGTACACCGGGTGTTCCACGCGGCTGCGCACCTTGTACACGACCTCCGGGACGACGGTCGTCACGGGATCGGGCGTGGTTCCGTAACGCCGCATGAACACCCGGCCCGAGATGCTAGATGGCAACAGGGACCGGCAGGAATGCACATATTCGGACGTGGACAGGTTGCACAGGTAGCCCAGGGGGAGATGCGCGGCGGCTCCGTTGCCGGACCGCACCTGATCCCGCAGGATCGCCAGGCCCATGAACGCGCCGATTCTGCTGTTCGTATACCGCGCGCCCTTGATTTCACGGCGGATGCCGGAGTTGATGCCGATAAAGCGTATCCCGTCCGGGATCGGAATCTGTTCCCGCACGGTATGGGGCTGGCAAAGCAGGGAAAGGAGATGGCCCCGGGTACCCATTGCGCAGGTGACCTGGTCCATGATGCCGCAGGCCGCGCCGACCAAGTGGTTTTCCACCTTCTGGGAAAGGACGGCCAGCGTCATCCCGTCCAGGTTGATACCGTAAAGCAAGTTCAGTCCATGCATGGCCGCGATTTCCAGCGCGGCCGACGAGGACGCGCCGACCCGAAGCGGTATGTTGCTCCCCAGCACGATCGTGGCGCCGTGGGGGAATCGTTCCATATGCCCTTCGCCCTGCAGCACACTGAAAGCCCCGGCAACGTAGGCCGCCCAGGCGGATTCCGGCGTGCTGGAGAAACGCCGTTTTACGGATTCGTAATCCACGGTGCCCGAACCCGGCGCCAGGTCGTCGAGCGCCAGCGTAACGTCCGGAGAAAGGCCCAGTTCGTCCACGCCGGCGCTGTGCACGACCACCTTCCGGTCGTCCCTGGCCTGAAGGCCCATCAGAACAGCACGGTCGAGGGTCATCTCGCAGACCAGCGAACCGCTGTAGTCCGCGATGCCGCCCATGCAGTCGAGCCGCGCGGGCGCCCGCACGACGTAAATCGGTTTCCGTACCGCGAAGCGCATCCCCAGCGGGCCGAACGGACTCTCCGGCGAACAGGCCAGGGCGTGCTCGAAGGCCTCCGCGTCGGCGGGCAGGTTTCCACGATCCGTCAGGCAATCCAGCATTTGCAGCGATCCCGCGTTTCATGCTCCGGACAAACAGGTTGGAAACGATCCGCCTTAATATATCCGACTGCCCCGGATATTCAACGAAACTTTGGCTCGGACGTCCTTCGACGGTCGTCGCCCGGGCCATGATTGTATTGACAGGACCGATTTTGGCCGTGTATTATGATATCGCCCTGCTCACCGAAATTTCCAGATGGATGAAGCTGGCTGAATTCCGGGTGGACTGTCCTTCTCTCTTGGCCGTTTGGGAACGGTGAATGAACCTCGCTGGCGAACTGAATCCCGCTCAAGTCAAGGCCGCGTCCTATGTCGATGGGCCGTTGCTTGTGCTCGCCGGCGCCGGCAGCGGCAAGACCCGGGTGTTGACCTTCCGGATCGCTTACCTCGTCGAACATCTCGGCATCGAGCCCTATCACATCCTGGCGGTCACCTTTACCAATAAGGCGGCCGCCGAGATGAAGGACCGGATCGACCGGATGCTCGGGCAGGGCGACGTCCCCCAGTGGGTGGGCACCTTTCATTCCCTCTCGGCCCGGATACTGCGCCGTGAAGCGGAGATCCTGGGGTTCCGCCGCGATTTCGTGATCTACGACGGCGAAGATCAACTGGCCCTCATCCGCCGGATGATGAAGGAGCTGGAGATCTCCGACAAGCGCTACTCCCCCGAGGCGGTTCGCAGCTATATCAGCGGAGCCAAGGACCAGCTACTATCGCCCGACGAGTACAAGGCGCAGAACACGGATTTCTTTGAACAGCAGGTGGTTTCGCGAATCTATGACGCATATCAGCGCGCCCTGGAAGACTGCAACGCACTGGATTTCGACGATCTCATCATGCGGCTGGCGGTCGGTTATGCGTCACATCCGGATCTGCTCAACCGGTACCAGGAACGGTTCCAGTACATCCTGGTGGACGAATACCAGGACACCAACCGCGCCCAGTACGAATGGATCAACCGGCTGGCGCGCAAATACCGGAACCTGTGCGTGGTGGGGGACGACGACCAGTCCATCTACGCCTGGCGCGGCGCGGATATCCGGAACATCCTCGAGTTCGAAAAGGACTATCCCGAGGCGCGGGTCATCCGACTCGAACAGAACTACCGTTCCACCCGGCTGATCCTGAAGGCGGGTAACGAAGTCATCCGCAACAATAAGGGCCGCAAGGGGAAAGAGCTGTGGACGGACAACCCTGGCGGGGAGAAGATCGGCCTGGTCGAGACGATGGATGACCGGGATGAAGCCCGGTGGATATCCCGTAAGATCCAGGAGATGCGTAACGATTCCGGCCGGGTGCTGAGGGATTTTACCCTCCTCTATCGAACCAACGCGCAGTCGCGTACGCTGGAGGACGAGTTGCGCCGCGCCGGCCTGCCCTACGTGATCGTCGGCGGCGTCCGGTTCTTCGAACGGAAAGAAGTCAAGGACGTCCTGGCCTATCTGAAGGTCCTGGTCAACGGCCGGGATGCCATCAGCTTCCGACGTATGGTCAACACCCCCGCCAGAGGCATCGGCGCCGTCAGCGTGTCACGCGTCGAGCAACTGGCCGTCGAGCGGGGCATGGACTACCTGGAAGCGCTGTACCATGCCGGAGAGGCGGGCATTTCGGGTAAAGCGCACCGCGCCGCCTTGGAACTCGGGGAGTTTCTGCTGCGTCTCAGGTCGCGCCTGTCAGAGATATCGGGCGCGGAGGCGGCAAGGCGTGTGCTCGAAAAGACCGGCTACCTGCGGGCACTGGAACTGGAGGCCGCGAAAAACGTGGAGGCCGAGACCCGGGTGCAGAACGTGAACGAGCTGATGGCCGCCCTTGAAGAGGCGACCGAGCGGCCTGAGGAGGGACAGCCGGTCTCCGGGCTGGACGATTTCCTGGAGGAAGTGGCCCTGGTAACCGATATCGACCGGTGGGACGAATCCGTGGACTGCGTCACGCTCATGACCCTGCACAACGCCAAGGGCCTGGAGTTTCCCGTCGTCTTCATCACGGGCATGGAAGACGGCCTTTTCCCCATTTCGCGCGCCATGGAAAGCCCCACCGACCTGGAAGAGGAGCGGCGGCTCTGTTACGTGGGCATCACGCGCGCCCGGGAACGACTGTTCCTCACGCACGCCAATCTGCGTCGCAGGTTCGGGGGAACGCAGACCTCCCTGCGGTCCCGTTTCATCGACGAGATTCCCGACGACCTGGTTTCCGAGGAGCGCACCGGCCGGTTCTATTCGCGGTCGTCCTGGCCGCAGGAAGAAAAGGCCTCCGCCCCCCCGTTCGAAGACGATATCACGACCCCCCGGACCGTGGAGACGCCCATGGGCAGGGTGCGGATATCCCAGGGACAGGATGTCAAACACCCTATCTGGGGCAAGGGACGCATCATACAGGTCGCGGGAAGCGGGGACGACCTGCGGGCGACGATACGCTTCTCGGATACGACCAAGAAGGTGATCGTGAAATACGCTGCCCTGGAAATGATATAATGACAAATCGATGTATTGATATATTGAATAAGCGCCGGTCGATCCGGCGCATGCGAAGGGGCGACAAACCATGACGGTAACCGTCAAAGACGTCGATCATGTCGCGGCATTGGCCCACCTGAAGTTCTCGGATGAAGAACGGGAACAGCTGGTGGATCAGTTGAATGCCATACTCGCGTACATGGAGAAGCTCAATACGCTCGACACGACGGCCGCAGGTCCGACTTCCCACGTGCTGCAGCTGAAGAACGTCCTCCGCGACGACGAAGCCGGAACGTCGCTGAGCCAGGAAGAAGCGTTGCGGAACGCACCGGCGTCCGATCGCGGCCATTTCACGGTACCCAAGGTAATCTGAAGGCGATATGGGATCCGATATCCCGAGAATCACGGGTCTCATACCGGCCCGCTACGCTTCGACGCGTTTCCCCGGCAAGGCGCTGGCGCCCTTGCGGGGCAAACCGATGATACAGCATACCTACGAGCGGTCCAGCCGGGCGCGGTGCCTCACCGATCTGTACGTCGTGACCGACGACCGGCGCATAGCGGACGCCGTCCGCGGGTTCGGCGGCGAGCCGATCATGACCGCGCCGGATCACCCGAGCGGTACGGACCGGCTGGCCGCGGCCGTACGGGAGATGGATACGGACGTGGTCGTCAACATCCAGGGAGACGAGCCGCTGATCACGCCCGAAGCCATCGAAACGGTGGTGCAGCCCCTGATCGACGATCCGGACCTGCCCATGACGACCCTCGCGCACCGGATCACCAGGACGGAGGACCTGCTCAATCCCCACATGGGCAAGGTGGTCTTCGACGGACGGGGTCTGGCGCTGTACTTTTCCCGCTCGCCGTTGCCCTGGCCGGGGGCACGGCCGGACCGGGAGTACCTGCACGAACACCGGTTCTACAACACCGTGGGTCTCTATGGTTACCGGCGGTCGTTCCTGCTCACGTTCGCCGGGCTTGAACCGACGCCCCTGGAGCGGATCGAACGGCTGGAACAGTTGCGGGCCCTGGAAAACGGATACCGCATCACCGTACGACAAACCGACTACGCCCCACTTGGTGTCGATGTGCCCGAAGACCTGGTAAAGGCGGAACGCAGGCTGGCCGCGGAGGAAGATGCGTCGTGAAAGAAGTCGTCGTGGGAGACGTGGCCATTGGCGGCGGAAGGCCGCTGGCGCTGATCGCCGGGCCTTGCGTGATCGAGAGCGAGGCCGTGGTCATGGAGACCGCGGAACGCCTGATTACGGTCACCGGGCGCCTGGGCATCCCGCTCGTGTTCAAATCATCCTATGCGAAGGCGAACCGCTCTTCGGCAGCCTACTTCGCAGGGCCCGGGCTGCACGAGGGGTTGCGCGTACTCCGGAAAGTTCGAGAGCTCGGCGTGCCCGTGCTTTCTGACGTTCACGCGTTGCCTGAGGTAGAAGAGGCCGCGGAGGTCCTGGACGTTCTGCAGCTTCCCGCACACCTGTGCATGCAGACGGAACTCACCCTCGCCCTGGCCCGGACCGGAAAGCCCGTCAACGTAAAGAAGGGACAGTTCCTGGCGCCGGAAGACGTGGCGTCGGTCGTGTCCAAGATCGAAAGCACGGGCAACCGGAGCATCCTCCTGACCGAACGGGGCGTCTCATTCGGATATCACGACCTGGTCGCCGACATGCGGTCGCTGGCCATCATGCGCCGGACGGGATACCCCGTGGTATTCGACGCCACCCACGTGGTGAGGCTATACGGCCGTCCGAGCAGCGACGCGAGCGGCGGCACCCCTGAGTTCATCGAACCTCTATCCCGTGCCGCGGTGGCCGCGGGATGCGAAGCGGTATTCATCGAGACCCATCCCCGGGTTTCCGAAGCGCTGTGCGACGCCGCGAGCATGTTGCCGCTCGACCGCCTGGAACCACTGCTGCAAAGCCTCAAGGCGATCGACGAAGTCGTGCGGCCCCACACCGTGGATTGACTTCCATGCGAGTGCACTCTTGGCCTCTCTGATCAAGCGCATGCGAAATGCCGTGATCTATCAGGCGGTGTGCGCGATTATCGGCCTGATGAACGCGTTGCCGAGACGGCAGGCGTTGTCCGTCGGGGGGTGGATCGGCGGACTGGCGTACCTGGCCGCCCGCGGTCCCAGGCGCCTTGCCCTTTCCAATCTGACGCTGGCCTACGGCGAAGCGCAGTCGCGCGGGCAGATCAGGCGGCTGGGCCGGACTGTCTTCCGGGAGCTGGGACGGAATGTCGTGGATGTCGCCCGGCTGCCCCGGGTCACGGCGGAGAACGTGGATGGACTGGTCAGGGCCGATGGCCTGTCCCTCCTGGAATCGGCCTATGGCGAGGGGAAGGGCGTGGTAGCGGTCAGCGCCCACCTGGGCAACTTCGAACTGATGGGCGCGTTCCTGGCGCTCAAGGGATTCGCGGTAACCGTGGTAGCGGCCCCGCTTTACGATGCCAGGCTGGACGCGCTCCTGCGGGAGAACCGGGTGCGGAGCGGATTGGAAGTGGTGCCCCGCGACCGGGCAACTACCGCCATACTTCGCGCGCTGAGAAAAGGGCATGTGGTGGGGCTCCTGGTGGACCAGGATACCCGGGGTGCCGGCATCGCGGTCCCCTTCTTCGGCCACCCGGCGCGTACTCCGACCGGACCCGCGGTGCTGGCGGACCGAACGGGCGCGCCCATCGTGCCCATGGCCATTCGCCGTTTGCCGGACGACACGCATCTCGTGATGGTCCGGCCGCCGATCCGGCCCACCGGACGGACGCCGGAAGACGTGGAAACAACGACGAGGGCGTATACCGGGGAACTGGAACGGTTCATCAGGAAAGCGCCGTCGCAGTGGGTATGGATGCACGACCGCTGGAAGGCGTCCAAGGAGGCTTGACACGGCGCGCGTGGCGACCTGACAAGGCGTCCAAGGAGGCTTGACACGGCGCGCGTGGCGACCTGAAAAGGCGTCCAAGGAGGCTTGACACGGCGTCAACGGCCCAACTTGATCTTGCAGCTACGGATCAAACCAGGTATATTCAGTCATGCCGACTACCCACGATCTTCATGTTTCGCCCCGCCTGATTCTCCATGCATTCAAAAGGCACGCCCGTTACCGGCCGTGGCGCCTGGTCGTGGTAATCGTCCTGTGCGCGGCTGTCCTTTTCCCGGCCGCATGCCAACCCGTGGATCCGCCGGTTCCGGAAGAAGGCGCGCAGGATGCGCTGCCGGACCAGGAAGCGTGGAACACGACTATATACCTGAGTCGGGATGGCAGGCAGGAAGCCACGATCCGGGCCGGGCACCGCCTTTATTTTTCGGAAACCAACGTCACAGTCATCGATGAGGGTATCCACGTCGAGTTCTTTGAAGAAGACGGCAGCCTGGCCTCTACGCTCGAAGCGGAGTGGGGCGAAATCGACGGGCAGACCCACAACCTGCGCGTCCGGGGCGGCGTAACCGTCCACAGTACGGAACGGGGCACCCTGGAAACCGATTCCCTGACCTGGTTGAACGCGGCGAATCTCATCGTAACGGATGCCGCCGTACGATTGACCGGGGACACGGATGTCATTGCGGGCGATGGGTTTGAGGCCGATCCGGGCATGCGCGGATATATCATCCGGCGCAACATCAAAGGCCGTTTTCTGCCGGATGAACAACCGCAATGACCCCTTCGCAGCGCAGCACTTCGACCGCCGTCACGGGGGGCACGCATCCTTGACGTTCAACGGAAATTCCGGTATATTGTATCGTGGTACAGGGTCCGTCAGATGGTTGATTACGGTCTGCTGTTTCATCGTGCTTTCCGCTACTCAGGCAAGTGGCCAGGAGCGCCGCGAGCCGGTGCAAATCGAGGAAGCGGGCAGCTTCCGGGCTACCGGTGTCGACGAGGTTTTCGATCTGGCCGAGTCTGTGAGGCTCAAGCACGGAGATACCGTGCTGACGAGTGACCGGGTGAACTATGATCGCTTGAAAGGTATCGTACATCTTTTTGGAAACGTACGCATGATCCGCGGGACCACCACGCTCACCGCCGACGCCGCGGTGTACTATGAACAGGACCAGCGGGCTATCGGAGCGGGGCAGGTGAGGCTCGACGACACGTTGGACGGCGTGGTGCTGACGGGCAGTCGCATGGTATTCACCCAGGATCCCCATCGCGCCGTGGCGACGGGCAAGCCGAACATGACCTGGCGGCAAAACGAAAGCAGGATCAACATCGAGGGCTTTCGTCTTGAGTACTACTTCACTGAAACCAACTCCCTGCTGAAAGCACTGGCCGAGGAATCCGTCATCGTGGTGGACGAGGGCGAAGGCGTGACCATTTATTGTGATCACGCGGAGTATTTCAAGGCAACGGATAGCGCTCGTTTCAGCGGCGATCCCCGGCTGGTCAAGCGACTGGAAGGCGATGAGGGCGAAATCGTGGCGAACGGGAAAGGCATGGCCTACGCCTTCGAAGACCGGACCGCCGACGTGTTCGATTCGGTCAGCGTCGTGAAGGGAACGCTGGAGGGGATCTGCGATACGTTGCGCTTCGACAGCGAAGGCCAGCAGATCGATCTCCTCGGCAACCCGGTGATCCGGAGCGTTCACAGCGAGATCACCGGGGATGAGATCATCCTCGAAATGGAGGACGGCGAGGTCATACGCGCCCTGGTTACGGGCAACGCCCGGGGTTCCTATACCGCGGAAGAGCAAGAGGGGACGAATCTGGCGGACGATGTGGCGGACCGGACGGCCGGCCAGGCAGACAACCAGACCGACCAGACTGACCAGGCGGAACAGGCGGAACAGGCGAACCGCAGTACCATTGAAGGCCGCAGTATGGTCGTGGACTTCGAGGGCGAATCGGTCAGGATGATTACCGCGCAAGGGAACGCGGTGAGTACCTACAATCCGTCTGCGCTCGAAGGTGGCTCTACCGGCCACAACGTGGTCCGGGCGAAGGAAATCGTGATCGAACTGAATGAAGGCGAACCGGTCAAGGTGAACGCGGACGGTGGCGTGGACGGGTCCTATCTCAACCCTGAAGACGAGGACGGAAACCGTTGAATCGGAGGATCCGTGCAGTGCCTGCGAGCTGAGAACCTGGTAAAGTCCTACCAGAGTCACCGCGTCGTCGACGATGTGAGCCTGCGCGTAGACCAGGGCGAGGTGGTCGGACTGCTCGGCCCGAACGGGGCGGGGAAGACCACCTCGTTCTATATGATCGTCGGCATGATCAAGCCAGGGTCGGGACGGGTGCTCATCGATGACCGCGAGACCGGGAAAAGCCGGAACATTACGCGGTGGCCGATGTACCGCAGGGCCCGTGTGGGGATCGGCTACCTGGCCCAGGAACCGTCGATCTTCCGCAGGATGACGGTGGAACAGAACCTGATGTCCATACTCCAGACCTTGCCCATGACCCGCAAGGCAAGGCGCCGGAAGATGGAGGATCTGCTGGAGGATTTCGGCATCGCGCATCTGGCCAAGCACAAAGCCTATACCCTGTCGGGCGGCGAGCGGCGAAGAACCGAGATCAGCCGCGCCCTGGTGACCGAACCGAAGTTCATTCTGCTCGATGAGCCCTTCGCCGGCATCGATCCCATTGCCGTCGAGGATATTCAGAGGCTCATCGGACGCCTCAAGGAACGAAAACTGGGCATCCTGGTCACGGATCACATGGTACGGGAAACGTTGCAGATCACGGACCGATCCTATATCATGGCCGACGGCCGGATTTACATATCGGGTACGGCCAAGGACCTGGCCGAGGACCCCGAAGCGCGCCGTATCTACCTCGGCGAGCGGTTCCGCCTGGAGTAACCGGAAGGCACGCCCATGGAATTTCAACTTCAGCCCCAGACCAGACAGCAGTTTTCTCCCCAGTTGATGTACTCGCTCAAGCTGTTGCAGTACACCACGTTGGAACTCGAGCAGGAAATCAAGGAGAAGATCGAGGAGAATCCGCTGCTGGAACTCGAGGAAGAGGCGGGAGAGGCGGCGGAGGACCCCACGGGCGAACCCCTGGCGGAGGAACCCGCGTCCGAACGGGACCGAATCGATTGGGATGCCTACATTCAGGACGGCATGCACAACCAGATGGATGCCCGTGAAGAGACGGAAAAAAGGGAAGATCAGCACATACTGGAACGGGAAGGAAAGTCGGATACGACGCTCACCGAGTACCTGATCGAGCAATTGCGTCTTCTCGACCTCTCCGCCCGGGACCGCGAAATCGGGGAATACCTGATCGGAAACCTGAATGACAGCGGTCTCCTCGACGTCCCACTGCTGGACCTGGCGCTGGAGTCGAGCGTGTCGTTCGACGAGGCGGAACGGGTGCTGAAGGTCGTGCAGACCCTCGAGCCTACCGGCGTCGGCGCGCGGGACCTGCGAGAGAGTCTCATGCTTCAACTGGAAGCGTTGAACTTGAGCGATTCCCTAGCATACCGGTTGGTATCGGAACACTGGCGCGACGTCAAGTTGCGGCGCATCGCTTCGATTCGAAAGAAGATCAGGGCGTCCGAGCAGGAAATCGGCGACGCCCTGAACGTGATCGCCGGACTCAATCCCCATCCAGGGCTGGCCGTCAGCGATTCATCCGTTATCGCCATACATCCCGACCTAATCGTCGAGAAAGTAGACGGCGAGTACCTCGTCTACCTCAACGATCGCAATCTGCCCAGGGTGCGTGTCAGCCATGCCTACCATGCCATCCTCAACCGTAACGCGCAATCCTCCGACGAAGACAGGCGTTACGTGAGGCGCAAGCTGACCGAGGCGAACCACTTTGTCAACTCCATCGAACAGCGGCGGTCAACCCTGTTGAAGGTGACGAATTGCATCGTCAGGGCCCAGCGCGAGTTCCTGGATGCGGGCCTTACCAGTCTCAAGCCGATGATTCTGCAGGAAGTGGCCGACGAGGTGGGTCTGCATGTGACGACCGTCAGCCGGGCCACCCAGGGCAAGTACGTACAGACGCCCCGGGGCATTTTCGCGCTGAGGTTCTTCTTCGACGGTCGATTGAAGAAAAAGACGGACGAGGAGACCGGGGAAGCCGCGGCGGGCCAATTGGCGACCAAGACGGTCAAAGACCGCATCGCGCGGATCATCGAGGAAGAAGACGCGCGCGCGCCGTTGAGCGACCAGGCGATAGAGGAGATTCTCCGCACGAAGGAAGGCGTGCAGATCAAGCGGCGGACGGTGGCGAAGTACCGCGAGAACCTGGGAATACCCATTGCGCGGATGCGCAGAAGGATCTGACCCGATCAGCCATACAGCAGATCAGCCATACAGCGAAGGGAGGCGAACGTGCAGAAATCCATGACGGCCCGACACTGCGAACTGGCAGACGCCTACAAGGAGCATGCGGACAGAGAGATCGACCGTTTGAACAGATACAGCGACAACATCCTGAGTGCGGACCTTATCGTCTCGCAGGAAAAATACCGGTACATGGTTGAACTGAACGTGCACGTCGGAGGGCACGTCCTGACCAGCAAAGAGGAGAACGCCGAAGCCTACACGGCCCTTGACCAGGCGGTCAACAAGATGGAAACCCAATTGAAAAAGCACAACGGCAAGCTGCACGATCACAGAACCCGGCGTCACTAGGTAGCGGACGATGGCCACGACATCGCCCCTGAAATCGCGCGTCCTGCTGATCAAGAACCTGGTAGAGCAGGTCGACCTGAAACTGTCCCCGTTGACGGGTGAAACGGGACTGTCCAGGAAGATAACGAACGCGGAGACGAATCGCCCCGGACTCGCGTTGGCGGGATTTGTCGAGCGGTTTTCCAGCAACCGGATCCAGATCCTGGGGGAGACCGAGTTATCCTACCTGAACAGTCTGCCCGCGGACCAGCGGCTTGCGTCGCTGGACCGGCTGTTCGACCAGGGTTTTCCCTGCATGGTGATAACGAAGGGCATGGATCCGCCGCGGGAATTGACCGAGACCGCCGAACGGTTCGATACCGCCGTCCTGGGTACTTCACTGACGACGGATGCCTTCACGCAGTCCTTGATCGAGTACCTGGAACCCTATTTCGCACCGATGACGACCGTGCACGGCGCCCTGGTCGACGTGTACGGCGTGGGTCTCCTGTTCACGGGACGCAGCGGAATCGGCAAAAGCGAAACGGCCCTGGACCTGGTGGAACGGGGCCACCGGCTGGTTGCCGACGACGTGGTTACGGCATACCGGATGCGGCGCGGCGTCATCATGGGTACGAGCAACACGATCACGCAGCATTTCATGGAAATACGCGGCGTCGGCATTATCGACGTCACCAGCATGTTCGGCATACGCAGCATCCGCGTGCGCAAGCGGATAGAAGTCGTCGTAAACCTGGAGGACTGGAACAGCGACGAGGTCTACGAACGGACGGCGCTCGATGAGAAGACCACGACTTTGCTCGACGCGGAACTGCCCTATGTCCGGATTCCCATCAATCCGGGCAAGAACCTGACGGTTATTTCCGAGGTCGTCGCACTCAGGCATCTCCTGAAGGTCGTTGGGATCAACCCGGCGTCCATATTGAATCAGCGGGTGCTGGAGGTCATGAAGGAAGGCGAAAAGGTACGGTATCGCAGGGAAGACTACGAGTAGAAGCATGTCACGCAGGGCTGAATGGATCGGGCAGCGACTTGATAAGGAAAACCGTTTCCGTAAAGAACAGGAAGGGGTTGCACATGCGACCCGCCGAGCAACTGGTTCGCACGGCGTCCAGATTCAAGTCGGAAGTCACGCTGGTCAAGGACGACATTCCGGTGAATGGCAAGAGCATCCTGGGGGTCATGATGCTGGCCGCGGAGCACGGCAGTTCCATTACGGTGGAGATCGATGGGCCGGACGAAACGGATGCCCTGAAGGCGATATCCGACATGTTCGACCAGGATCAGGAGCCGTAATATGAGCGAAGAGCGCCGCGTACTGAAAGGCATTCCGGCATCGCCGGGCATCGCCATAGGCCGCGCTTTTATCTACAATCGCCGCTTCGCCGCCATAAACCAGCGTTCGATCCCCGCCGACGGCGTGGAGGCGGAGATTCTTCGATTCCGTACCGCCGTCGACGAGGCGTTGGACGACCTGACCCGGTTGCAGCGCCGCATCGCAGTGGATTTCGACCAGGACGTAGGGAAGATCTTCCGCGCGCACCAGGCCGTACTTGAAGACCCCGAAGTGGTGGACGTCACCATCGTGCGCATCCGGCGTGAGTTGACCAACGCGGAGTATATCTTCGACGATGTGATGCGGGGCTGGATCGCCAATTACTCTTCGATCGAGAATCCGTTCTTCCGGGAACGTACCGCCGATTTCGAGGACGTGCATTATCGGGTCCTGGCGAAACTCACGGGCAGCTCGCAAAGCGGGATTGAGGCCACGGACGGGGAGATCGTGCTCGTGGCGCACAGCCTGTCCCCTTCGGACACCGCGGAACTGGACCGGGACGCGGTCTGCGGCTTCATTACCGATGCCGGCGGTCAGACGTCACACACGGCGATCGTCGCCCGCGGCCTGGCCGTGCCAGCAGTGGTCGGCACCAACATCGCCACCCAGGCCATATCGGACGGCATGATGATCATCATCGACGGCAACAGCGGGATGGTCCATCTCGATCCGGATGCCGATACGATCGGGCGGTACCGGGAAACGAAGTCTCAGCTATCGGTGCTGGAGCATGAGCTGCAGGAACTCCACGACCTGCCCGCGGAGACGCGGGACGGAAGGCGCATCGAGCTGTCGGCGAATATCGAACTTCCGGCTGAACTGGAAGACGCCCTGAACCACGGCGCGGACGGCATCGGCCTGTACCGTACCGAGTTTCTCTATCTGGTTCGCAACGAATTGCCGTCCGAAGAAGATCAGACCCGGACGTACCAGCGCATCGCGCGGCGCATGGCGCCGAACCACGTGATCATACGGACGCTGGACCTCGGGGCGGACAAGATGCCGAAGCAGATGCCGGACGAAGCCAATCCTGCCCTGGGCCAGCGCGGTATCCGGCTCTGTCTTGACCGGCCGGAAATGTTCAAGGTACAGTTGCGCGCCATCCTGAGGGCCGGTGCGGATGGCAACGTGAGTCTCATGTTCCCCATGATATCGGGATTGCAAGAGCTCAGGAGGGCGAAGGCGCTTTTTGAAGAAGCGCGGAACGAACTGCTGGAGGACGGGGTGCCCGTCGACCAGTCGATGCCGGTCGGAATCATGGTCGAAATCCCTTCGGCGGCTCTGACGGCCTACGACCTGGCGAAGGAGGTGGACTTCTTCAGCATCGGCACGAACGACCTGATCCAGTACACCGTGGCGGCCGACCGGGGCAATCCGAGCATCGCCTCCCTGTACAACCCGTGCCATCCGGCCGTGCTCCGCCTTGTCGCGTCGGTGATCGACGCCGCGCATGACAACGATATCTGGGTGGGCGTGTGCGGCGCCATGGCCGCGCACCCCCTTGCGGCCTGCATACTGCTCGGTCTCGGCGTTGACGAGCTCAGCATGAGCCCCATAGATATCCCCGAGATCAAGAGCCTGATCCGCTCGGCGGATTACCAGGAGCTCAAAACCATTACCCGGGAGGCGCTGGACCTGTCCACGTCGGAAGAGATCATGCGTTTCCTGAAACCCCACCAGCCGAAGACCGAGCTGGACGTGTCGGACATGATGCGCATCTGACGGCCGGGTGTGGACCTGGGAACATGAGAGGCGTACAATGGGTTTTACAAAGGCAGAAACCACGCAGTTCGATACGCGGGGATACGTGGTCAAAGCCGGGTTGCTGTCTGAAGTCGTTTTGCGGCCGTTGATCCTCGCCCTGAGTGACATCGTGGACGAAGGCGCGCGCCGGCTGCACGGCGAGGGAAAACTGGCCAGTGCCTACGAGGAAGAGGGGTTCGAGACCCGGTTGGCGCAGATTTACAAGGAGTCCGAAGAAGCCGGCGAGGCCGTCCTGGCGATGATCATGGGCCGGGGTGGTGGACAGTTCAACGGCGAGTCGATGCTGGAGTTGTTGCGGAATACGGAATTGGTAGACTGTGTTTCAGATCTTATCGGACCGGACATCGTGGGCGCCTCCGCCTATCGTATCCGTCCGAAGCTCCCGGGGCATACACGGACGGAAGTACCGTGGCACCAGGACTCCGGTTACTTCCTGCCCCATTGCGACCGTCACCTGATCGTGACCTGCTGGATCCCGCTGGTCGACACGACGGTGGAAAACGGCTGCCTGAACGTGATTCCCGGAGTCCACAAGGGTGGCGTGTTCCGGCATTACACCGGCGGGCACGGCGGCTACCTGGAGATCCCCGGGGACGAATTGCCGGAGAACCAGCCCATTCCCCTGGAGATGAAACGGGGCGACGTCCTGTTCATGACCAATCTGACCCCCCACGCCTCCTTCGTAAACCATACCGGGATCGTTCGCTGGAGTATCGACTTGCGGTATCAGTCCATGGACGCGCCGAACAACTCGGAGGAGGATCCGGAGACCTACACGCCGGAACGGGATCCGGTCACCATGGCCTGCTATCCGAGCGAGGCCGACTTCGTGATCCGGGATTCGAGTCATCCCGAGCGGGAGGTCACGACGCCGGAAGCCTTCAGGGAACTGCGCGACCGCTACCACGAGGCGAAGCCCTATAACCCGGGCAGGGGCTGGACCCGTCTCAAGGACAGGAAAGAGGCATGAACCCCACAATCACCCGATACATGCGTGCACCGTACAGTGCGCCCAACGGCCTGCAGGTCACCGATGAAGGCCTGTGGGTCGTCGATCAATTCACCGATCGCATCGCGCTCCTCGCCCTGGAAGCGCCCCATGAGTACGGTGCCAGCAGGATACTGCGCGAGCTGCCGACGGAGTCCTCCAACACGAGCGGGATGTCGTATGGCGAAGGTGGGCTGTGGCTGGCCGCGAACGGCCCGGGCGAACGGTGGCGTTTCTCGAAGGAGACCGACGCGCCGCCCGGGACGGGCGAGATCCTCAAGGTCGACCCGCGTACCGGCGCTACCCTGCTGCGCCGGCCGCTTCCAGCCCCCGGCGGCACCCATGGCCTGGACTACGATTTCGTGGAAACCGGCACGATCTGGTTGAGCACGCTAAAGGAGAAGACGCTCACGCAGGTCCGTATCCCGGACTGGTCGATAAAGCGCGTCATTCCGCTGCCCTACGACGCCGGCCACGGCGTCGTGAGGACCGGTGATAACGCCCTGTGGATGGTGTTCAAGGTGGACCGCGTCATCGCGAAGATGGACGTCGAGACCGGAGACGTGCGCGACGAGATCCACATCGGACCGGAACATCCGGAACCGCACGGCCTGGCGCGTTGCGGAAACGACCTGCTGTACTGCGATGCGATGACGGGCTGGATCGCCCGGATCGAAGGCGTTTTCGACGGATAGCGGCAGCGTCCTGCCGCCTCATCGCCCTGCCGCCCCACCCCATGGCCCTACCCCATGGCGCCCGAGTAGTAGATCTTCTCTCCCAGGTCCGTCCATCCGGTGACCGTGTTCCGGAAAGCAGTGAAGGACTCGTACACCCGCCTGCTGTCTTCGTCCGTTTCGACGAGCTGGGCGATGACTTCTTCCGAGTATCCCTTGAGGGTCGTGAGCACGGTATCCGGAAAGCGCCTGAGCTGTACCCCTTCTTCGTTGACCAGCTTCTGAAGGTATTCGTTATTCCTGGCGTCGAATTCGGACAGCACCCAGTGCGTCGACCGCGCCGCCGCGGTCCGGATCACCGTCTGCAGATAGGCCGGAAGTTCCTCGAAAGCACTCTTGTTGACCATGAGTTCCGTCACGGTGCCCGGCTCATGCCACCCCGGATAGTAGTAGTACTGGGCCGCCCGGTAGAAGCCCATGAGGTAGTCGTGGTACGGGCCGATCCATTCGGTGGCGTCGATGACCCCGCGTTCGAGGTT
This sequence comes from Gemmatimonadota bacterium, assembly GCA_009835325.1. Taxonomy (NCBI): domain Bacteria; kingdom Pseudomonadati; phylum Gemmatimonadota; species Gemmatimonadota bacterium. The sequence continues at coordinate 70,243 of VXWP01000083.1, forward strand.
GGTATAGATCTCGCCGACGGGGGACAGAATGGCCGAACCGCCCGCCCGCTTGATCACGTCACCGCCCAGGCCCGGTATCCGCATCTTCAGTCCCTGGAGGTCGTCGGCGGTGTTGATTTCCTTCCTGAACCAGCCTCCCATCTGGAAGCCGGTATTGCCCGCGGGCATGGGGATCAGGTTGAATGGGGCGTAGATTTCCTCCCATAACTCCAGTCCGCCGCCGCTGTAGAGCCAGGCGGTGACCTGTTGCGCGTTCATCCCGAAGGGTACCGACGAAAAGAACTGGGTGGCAGGCGCTTTCCCCGCCCAGTAGTACGCGGCGCCGTGTCCCATTTCCGCCACACCCTGGCTGACCGCTTCGAATCCCTCGAGGGCCGGAATCAACTCGCCGCCCGCATACACCGTGATCTTCATCCTCCCCTCGGACATTTCCTCCACCCATTGGGAAAGGAGTCGCGCACTCTCCTGCAATATGGGCAGGTTCGGCGTCCAGGTGGTGACCATCTTCCACTCATAGGTCCTGTCCGTACGGATAGCGGGACCGCTGCTTTCCTGCCCGGATCCGCAACCAGCCATCAGTGCGGCCCCACCGGCCAATCCGGCCGTGGATGCCGTCTTCAGAAACTCGCGCCGTTTGATCTGGTCCATCCTCTTCCTCCATGAATCGGGTTAGTCCCGCGTTTGGTTCTTATAAGTCGTCCCGCGTCCTGCGGCCGACCGGAAGCAGCCCTCCGGCCGAACCCTACATCGTATCGGCAAACAGGCTGCTCACCGATTCTCCGTTGTGGATCCTTCGAATCGTCTCCGCCAGGAGCGAAGCGACGGAAAGGATGACCATGTGGGGAAGTCGCTTGTCTTCACCGATGGGTACCGTGTTCGTCGTGACGATTTCGTCGATCCGGTCACTCTGTCTGAACCGCTCGATGGCCCCGCCGCTGAATACCCCGTGCGTACAAACGACGGAAATCCGCTGTACGTTGCGTTCTTCCAACAGCTGGATCAGTTCGAAGATACTGCCGCCGGTTGCGATCTCATCGTCCATGATGATCGCATTCTTGCCGGAAACGTCCCCCACGATCATGTCGATTACGACCTTTTCATCCGAGATGCGGCGCTTGTTGCCCGCCGCCACCGGCAGCATCAACTGCCGCGCGAAATGGGCCGCATTCTTCGCGTTGCCCAGGTCCGGAGAAACCACGACCGTGTTGCTCAGATCCCGCTGCTGGAAGTGCTGCGCCAGTACCTTGATCGCGTTCAGGTGATCTACCGGGATACTGAAAAACCCGTGAACCTGCGGTTGGTGCATTTGCAGGGTGAGTATGCGATTGGCGCCGGCCGTTCCCAGCAGATCGGCGACCAGGCGACCGGCGATGGATATGCGGGGAGCATCCTTCTTGTCGGATCTCGAGTAGGAGTAATAGGGTAGCACGGCGGTGGTGCGCGCCGCCGACGCCCCGCGGGCGGCATCCAGCATCAACAACAGTTCAACCAGGTTCTCCTGCACCGGAGGACCCAGCGGTTGGATGATGTAGACATCGCCTTCCCGGCAGTTCGCATTCAACTGGACCTGGAGGCAGTCGTTGCTGAATCGCGTCAGGGTACTGGCTCTCAGCGGTACGTTCAGATAGTGGCAGACCTCTTCCGACAGCGCGGGATGGGAAGAGCCGCTGAATACCACGATACTGTTCATGTATCCGTCTCTGTACGCGCGACCCGATTCAAACTCCGGGCGGCCTGGAGCGATGCTGCTTGAAGCCACCGTAAATCAAGGGAAACCAGGCCCCCATGTCAAGTACAATATCCGGCTGTTCGCGGCGAAATCCGGCCGTTCATGGCGAAGCGGCGATCACGACCAGATGCTTGGAAGCCGTCAGCCTGTCGAGTGTGGGCAGCATCTGTTCTATGTATAGTATGTACGGGCCGGCAGGCAGCCCGCGTCCGTGCTGATCCGTTCCGTCCCAGGTAAAGACATGACGGCTGGCTACCGTCGCTTGATCGATGAGCGTTGTGAGAAACCGTCCATGGATATCGAATACCATGGCGTGTAGAATTCCGTGGGATGCGGGCAGGTCGACTGTCACCAGGCAGACGTCTTCGTAGTTGTCGCCATCAGGTGAGAACGGATTGTTGCTGAAATGCACGGAAACGCCGTCCGGAATGCGGGATACATAGAGTGCGTTTCGCCGGCCCGGGGTACCGCCGCCCGCGTCGGCGGACGGTCCCCAGACGGGCGGATCGAAGTCCGGGTTCACCAGTTCCACGGAACGGCCTGGGTCGGGATTCGAGGCCTCGTCGTATTCCGCGTCATGGACGGGTGTTCCCAGCGCGTCCAGTAGCCATATCGTCGCACCGCTGTTCCGCAGCCTTTCCCAGCCGCCCATTGCCTCCACCACGGTACCGCCGAAGCCGGGGTGCGTTTCCCGGAACAGGGCGGCGTCATGGGCAATGACGACATAGCCATGGCCTTCGATCGTCAGTCGGTCCGTGGAAATGAGGCGCACCCGTTCCACGTGATCCAGCCTCAACGCGCTGCCGGCAAGATCGACCGCACCGCTCCCCCTGTTGTACAGTTCGATCCATTCGGTCCGGTTCGGACCGGGGTTGAACATAATTTCATTGATGACCACGTTTTCCATTGAACTCCCGGTGTCTTGTGGCGCCATGGGTTCCAAAGGTTCGGCGGGTTCTTCCGGTTCCTCCGGCACTTCCGGTTCCTCCGGCTCCACCGGCCCGGACGTGGGAGGAAGGTCGCTCGCCGTGCTGTTTCGGAACCCCGGAGTGGATCCACCGTGATGTGTGGACGGCATACGGTTGGACTCGTCCACCGGCAGGTCGAATCGCGGCCGCTCCCACGAGATGCCGTTACCGCCCGCCGACTCGGTCCATGCGAACTGGTCGATCGTAATCTCGTCTCTTTTGATGAAGACCAGGTCTCCGCTGTTCCCGAGCCCGTTGCCCAGTGTCCGGTCTCCCTTGATGGTCAGCATCAGTAGACGACCGGGATCGCCCGCCGCGGCAATTCGCTCGTTGTATTCGCCTTCGTAGTCCGGATCTACGACCAGCGCGTATGCGCCCGGTGCCAGCACCGTACCCGCCAGGCCGAAGTCATGGGGGCCGGTGAAGTCCGTAATCGTGTCGTTCACATCCCGCGAATCGCCGAGCGGCCAGCCTTCGAGATCCACCGGTCCGTCCCCCGCGTTATAGAGTTCGACGAACTCTCCTTTGGATTCCGAGTGGGGATCGGCCAGTACCTCCGAAATGACGATTCCCGAGCCCGCGGCCTTCCCCGCGAAACCGAGGCATAGCACGGTGATGGCGAAATGGTATATTCGCGTCATGATATGGAACTCCTTTTGATGATGGTGATTCGGATGATTTGACCCTCGATGCCCGCCTGTTCAAATCAGTCGGAGCCCTATCATGGATCTCGTTTTTGTGTTGACACCGCAGGAAGCCCTTGCGTTAAATGCGATGGGTGAAAATCGGGATCACGCAGGGGGAGCGTTGCATGGCGGAACTCCGAAAAACCGCGCTATATGACCGCCACCTGGCGCTGGGCGCGAAGTTGGTGCCGTTCAGCGGCTGGGAGATGCCGGTTCAGTACGAGGGGATTCTGGCTGAACACCACGCGGTCCGTACGGCGGCCGGTCTCTTCGATGTCTCCCACATGGGCCGCGTCGAGATATCCGGACCGGATGCCGTCGCCTTCGCAAACCACGTCACGGTGAATGACGTCGAACGGCTTAAGCCCTATCGGTCCCAGTATACCCTGGCCTGCCGGACCGACGGCGGTGTCATCGATGACTTCCTGGTATATCGAATGCCGGACCGGTTGCTGGTCGTTCCCAACGCGGGCAACCGGGAAAAGGACCTGGACTGGTTCCGCAGCCATGCCGTCGCATATAACGTCGAAATCCGGGACCTGAGCCAGGAGAGCATGCTCATTGCGTTGCAGGGACCCCGCAGCGAGCAGATACTCGATCCGCTGGCGGAGGCCGAACTGGATTCGCTCATGTTTCAGGGATTTGTCGAAACGCGCGTCGGGGGCATTGATGCCCGCGTCTTTCGTACCGGATACACGGGCGAGGACGGCTTCGAGATCTGGTATCCGGCGGAGCATGCGGCCGAGCTATGGGACCTCCTGCTGGAATCCGGTACTTCAGGGGGCCTGAAGCCGTGCGGACTCGGGGCAAGAGACACCCTGCGCCTGGAAGCCGGACTCGCGCTCTACGGGCACGAGATCGACGAATCAATCAATCCCATCGAAGCCGGCCTGGGATGGACGGTCAAGCTGAAGAAACCGGACTTCATCGGCCGGGACGCCCTGCTGGGGGTCCGGCGTGAAGGCGTGAAGCGGAAGCTGGTCGGACTGAAGTTGCTGGAACGGGGGATACCCCGGCAAGGCTATGAGATCCTCCACGACCAGGTCCCGGTCGGCCGGGTCGTCAGCGGAGCGATTTCACCCACGCTGGGGCTGGGGATCGGCACAGGTTTCGTGCCCGCTGAACTGGCGGAACCCGGAACGGACCTGGCGATCGGCATCCGAGGCAGGCACATCACCGCCGAAGTGGTGAAGCTTCCCTTTTATGCCGGGAGCCGGAAGTAGGCCGGCCGGACTTTCCTGTCCACGCTACACGTTTTCCCGCAGGAAGGCCCTTACCTCATCCGCCCCGGGCAGGCCTTCCGAGGCGCCGGGTGTGCCGATCTTGATGGCCGCCGCGGCGTTGGCGAAAGCCGCCATTTCCTCCAGGTTCTCCTTCAACAGAAAACTGTACAACAGTCCGCTCGCAAACGCGTCGCCCGCGCCGACCGTGGACCCGGTCCGGACGTGAAAGGCGGGCTGCTCGACCATGCGGTCTTTGGAGGCCGCCAGGCAACCCCGGCCACCCAGCGTCACCGACACGATGCCGACGCCCGCCTCCAGCAGGTCGGCGGCGGCGCCAAAGGGATCCTGCCGGCCCGTGAGCTGTTCTGCTTCCTCCTGGTTGGGCAGGATGATGTCCGTATACTTCACGGCCTCGTGTACGTGAGATTCCAAGGCGGGATTGAGCCAGTACTTTCCCGGATCGAGGGCAACCGTAACGCCGGCGTCTCGGGCCGTGGCCATCGCGTCGAGGATGGCCGCGCAGGTCGATTTGTCTTCGGTCAGCACATGGCCGGTGACGTATAGGATACGCGCCGACCGAACGAAGTCGCCGGTCAGACAGTGGGAAGGAATGGTCCTGGACCCCGGGCACACGTAAAAGGTGTATTCGCCGTCCGGCGTTTCGAACATGCAGGCCAGCGAAGTCGCCCGTCCCTCCATGACGTGGAGATGGGACGTGTCTACCCCGGCAGCCCGCATGCCCTCCGCGAATTGGGAACCGGGTGCGTCGTCTCCGATCGCCCCGACGAAAGCAGCGCGCACGCCCAACCGTGCCATGCCCATGGCCACGTTCGCGGCCGCCCCGCCCGGTCCGACGCGACAGGTATCACCGACCACGCCGGATCCCCGCACGCCTTCATGGCGACGGTCCGGATGGCGCGGAACACGCATCCACACGTCGAGGTTGCCGTCTCCCACGGACAACAAGTCCAGCACACGATTCATCGAACGGCCCCGAGACCCGGCCAGCGGGAACGACGTGCATCTTCGACGTGACGGCTCTTCCGTCTGGTCAAGGCCCTGCCCTTCCCGTCGTTACGAGAGAATGTCCGAACTGTGCACGGTGGGACACCAGTGCTTCTCGATGAAAGAGACCACCAGGCGGGTGCCCTCATCATGGCTGACGTAGGGCGGCATGGCGGGATTGTACATGGCGTCGGTGAGATCGCGGACCAGCGCCACGGGAACGCCCCAGCGGACCATCTGCTTTATGCCGAAGGTCCGGTGCAGGATGCACATGTTGGTGTGCACGCCCATCATCAGCATATTGCGGATCCCGTAGTGCCTGAAACACGCATAGATCTGTGCACCGCTGTCGGACATCAGGTCCCGTTCCTGGTCGATGACGATGTCCGGATGCTGCCGGGACCAGGCGCTGAAAGTCTCTGTTTCGCCGGTATCCGCGCCTTCGTCGGATGCATCCACGGGGAGCGGGGGATCCGGGAGATCGAGATCCGGAGGGGGGTCCACGGACGGCACGGACTCGGCTCTTTTTAGCGCGGGCGTATCCCGGTAGAAATCCAGGGTATCGGACGGAGCGTGTACGATCAGGACGCCGCGGGACCGGCAGGCGGTCGCGACCTCGTTCATCCGGGGGGTCAACGCGTTCAGCCGCTCGACCGCGCCGCGGCACCAGTGGGAATCCCATATGTCGCATAGCACAAGGGCAGTTCGCTCCGGTTCCCAGCGGGTATCGGTCGTGATCGTGTTCCAAACCGCAAAGCCATTGTCAAGCACCAGTTCCTGGCGGCGCAGCTTCAGGTCAAGCGAGTGGTTTGTCATGACAGCATTCCTTTCTCAAAGAAAATCCAGGTCGGCGCCCAGGTGGGCGGGCAGGACGTGATCGGCGTATAACCGGCGCCAGCCCCGTTCGGGCGTTGGGGGAGGGGCATGACCGGCCTTCCGCCGGGCCAAATCCTCCTCCGGCACGCACAGGTCAAGCCGCCGGCCTTCCACGTCGAGTTCAATCGGGTCGCCGTCCCGTACGAGCGCCAGCGGTCCGCCGACCGCGGCCTCGGGACAGCAGTGCAGCACGACCGTACCATAGGCCGTGCCGCTCATCCGTGCATCGGAGACGCGCACCATGTCCGTGACCCCCCTTCTGGCCAGGTAGGCCGGAATAGGCAGCGACCCGGCTTCGGGCATGCCCATGGCCACGGGACCGGCGTTTCTCAGGACGAGCACGTGATCGGGAGTCAGTCCCAGTTTCGGGTCGTCAATCCGCGCGGCCACGTCGTCGGGGGATTCGAATACGGCGGCCGGACCGCGGTGGCGCTGGCGGTCGAGCGCTGCGGCGGCCCGTTTTATCAGTGCGCCGTCGGGCGCCAGGCTGCCGCGCAGGACGACCAGGGCGCCGGGTGGACCGACGGGGTCTTCCAGGGTGCCGATGGTATCCTGCCAGGCGGCCGGCGGGGCCGTGTCTTCCAGGATCTCTCCCAGGGACACGCCGTTCACGTTCAAGGCATCGGGATCCAGCCTGGATTCCAGGGCCTTCCACAGTACGGGGAGGCCGCCCGCCTTGTGGAAGTCCTCCATGTATCCCGTGCCCACGGGCTTGCAGTTCACCAGCACGGGCGTGTTCCGCGCCGCCTCGTGGAGGTCTTCCAGCGTTAGGGAGACGCCGGCGCGGCGTGCAATGGCGATGAGGTGGATCACGGCGTTGGTGGACCCGCCCAGCGCCGCGAGTACGACCGACGCATTGTGGAACGAAGCCCGGGTGAGGAACTTGCACGGATCCTCCCCGCACCGGGCCAGGTCCACGATGCGCCGGCCCGTCGTCACCGCCTGGCGTAGCCGGTCGCCCGATCCGGAGAGCGGCGTGGCCCCGCCGGGGAGCATCAGGCCCAGCGTCGCCGTGAGGCAGGCCATGGTAGAGGCCGTTCCCATCACCATGCACGTTCCGCCCGTGGGACACAGGGACTGTTCGATCTCCCCGATTTCCTTCCGGTCGATCTCGCCCGCCCGGTGCCGGAGCCAGTACCGCCGGCAGTCCGTGCAGGCGCCGAGACGTTCGCCCTGCCAGCTTCCCGTGCGCATGGCGCCGGTCACCAGCGAGATCGCCGGCAGGCCAGCCGAAACGGCGGCCATCAACTGGGCCGGCACGGTCTTGTCACAGCCCCCCAGCAGCACGACGCCGTCCATCGGTTGCGAACGGATCATTTCCTCCGTGCCCATGGCCATCAGGTTGCGAAAGAGCATGGAAGTGGGCGAAAGCAGCGTTTCGGCCAGCGAGATGGTGGGAAAGACCAGGGCGAGACCGCCGGCCTGGGCGATCCCGCGCCGGACGCCTTCCACGAGAGCCGGCATATCCCGGTGACACGTGTTGTAATCCGATGACGTGTCGGCGATGCCGATGATCGGGCGGTTGAGGTCTTCGCCGTCATAACCCGCGGAAGACAGGAACGCCCGCCGTAAATAGCGGCTGAACTCCGTATCGCCGTACCGGGTCAGGTTCCGGTCGATGCCCTTTATGCCAGTATCTGCCATGGTTGATCCAGGTGACGCATCCGCTTCGGCGTCGCCGTCTTGCGCATCAGGTCCCAATTGAGTTCGCTGCGATCGCCAGGAAGCCTGCGCCGGAGAAAGGCGAGTTCGGTCTCCGTACGGCAGGACGAACAGGCCAGCATGTTCAGCATACGACGGCGGTTTCCGCCGCCAAGAGCATTGTGCAGGGTCATCTGGTTGAACACGACGACATCGCCGGGCTCGTTACGCGGGGCGACGCAGGGTACTTCCTCCATTCCTATGCCCCAGAGCGCATGGGTATCGAGATTGCCCTTCCATCCCTGCCGATGGGAACCCGCCACGAATCGGAGGGCGCCGGTCACAGGAGTCAGGGGATCGAGATACATCGCCCATTTGACCTGGACAACCGGGTCTCCGTGACAGTCCGGATGCCACATGCCGTCACCGACATACAACTCGCCGCCGCTGCCCAGATAGTTGTAGTCCTCCCCCAGAAGGCCCGACAGCAGTCCGTCGACACCGGGGTGGTCGAGCAACGTACAGAGTCGTTCGCTGCGTTCGATGAAGCGTCCCAGACTCGACCGGGCGGTTCCGTCGTGCACGATCCCGGCCTCACGGAACACCCGTTCGAATTCCTCGATGATCCAGGGAACCTCCTCGCGCAGGAGGCCCGGCAGTACGAGATATCCGAAATCGTCGAAAAACCGCTTCTGTCCGTCGCTCAGCGTCATATCAAGGGTCTCCCGGTCGACCGGGGCGGTCCAGCTCGATAGCGAGCCGCCTGCCGAAGCATTCTTCAAAGAGTTGCACGCGGCTTCTCGCTTCCGACAATTCGACGGTGACGTCCCGGCCGTCCCGTGGAACAACCTTCATGCACACCTTCCTGCTGCCCGTCTCCAGCCTGACGTCCTCGACGATCTGCGACCGGCTCCGATCCAGGTATTCAGACAGCCTGAGCAGCGAGGACAGCCGGTACACCATGGTCCGGTCTTCCTTCTTCAAAAGGGTCTGGTACCGGGAGAAATCCGGCCTGCCGCGCCGGTGATTGAGGCAGAGCCAGGCGATTGTCACGATTTCCCGGTGGTCGAATCCGGGCAGGCCGGCGTTGAGGATGATATAGGCCGAATGCTTGTGATGATCATAGTAATCGATCACCGTGCCGATGTCGTGCAGCATGGCCGCGGCCCACAGGTACTCCCGTTCGCATTTACCGTAACCATGCACTTTCTGGAGCTGATCGTACATGGAGAGCGACAAACGGGCGACGTGGCCGGTGTGGGCGCCCTCGTAACCGTATAGCCGCGCCAGGTTAAGGATCGTGAACCGGCGCAACCGGCCGATGCTGTCCGGTCTCGACGACGGCTTGAACGCCTCTTCGAAGAACAGCCCTTCGCGCCGGCCCTGGCCGCTCACGGTCAGTTTCCGCGCGCCGGTCTTCCGCATCACGGAGGCCACGATCATGGCGCCGGCCAGGATGATGTCCTCTCTTTCCTTCTGCAACCCGGGGATCCGCCGCGACCGCTCGGAGACGGGCATGGACGCGATGCGTTCGATCAGCTTTTCCACCCGTCGCCGTTTCAGTTCGTAACCGTGCACGAGCCCAAGGGGGTACTTGCGTTCCATCCGGTCGATGCGGACCAGGGCGCGGACGACGCCCCCTACGCCGGCGATCGGTACCGTTCCGCGGGCCTTGAGCCAGTCGATGTCCTCCAGCGCCTGGTCGATGTCCGCGTCGAGCCGCTTCGTCTGTCCGGTGGTAACCTCCGGTCCGGGAAAGTAGGTCTCGGTGGTCCTGACCGTACCGAAAGGCGTGGATGCCCCCTTCGAGAACGCGCCGTCCCGGATCAACCCGATTTCCGCGCAGCCGCCGCCGACGTCCAGGATGATCCCGTCAAAGAGACCCAGGCTGTTGATCACGCCCACGGTGCTGTAGAACGCCTCCTCTTCGCCGCTGATCAGCCGGAAGTTCAACCCGGTGCCGCGGGCGATCTCCTCGAGGAAGCCGGCGCCGTTCCCGGCGTCCCGTACCGCCGCGGTAGCCACGGGCAGTATATGGTCTATATCCTGCGCGTCGCAGAATGACTTGAACATGCGGACGGCGTCCAGCGCCCGGGATCGCGCCGCGGAGCGAAGCCGCCTGCCCCCGGCGATGCCTTCACCCAGGCGGACCCGCCTGCTGACTTCGTCGGTGATCTTGAAAACCCGGTCTTGCGTGAACTGGGCGATCATGAGCCGGGCCGTGTTGGAACCCAGATCGATTATGGCGACCCGTCGCTCGAGCGGCGCGAAGGAATACAATGGGGCCTCATACGACGGAGCTCGCGAGGGGCCGTCCGGCGAGTCCCGCCTTCAGGTTCTCGACTGTCCTCCGAGCCATGGCGTCGCGTGTGCGCGTGGTCGCGCTGCCCAGATGCGGCGCGATCACCAGGTTGTCCAGTTTGAGCAGGGGGTGGTCCCGCGGCAGGGGCTCCGGTTCGGTGACGTCCACCGCCGCCGCGGCGATCCAGCCGTTGCTCAGGGCATGGTGAAGGGCGTCATGATCCACGACGGCGCCCCGGGCCAGATTGATCAGGATGGCGGTCTTTTTCATGCGCCGCAGCGCGGATTCGTCGATCAGCCCCCGTGTCTCCTCCGTGAGCGGACAGTTCAGCGTCACGAAATCCGAGACCTCGAGCAGCGACTCCAGCGAGACGTACCGGGCCCCGTAAACGCGGTCATCCGGGTCCGGCTTCCGGTTGTGATAGACGATCTCCATGTCGAAACCGCTCGCCCGCCGGGCCACCTGCTTCCCGATGCTGCCCATGCCGATGATGCCAATGGTGCTCCCATGTACTTCGTATCCGTGAAGAATGCTGGGGTCGTAATGCGTGAACCCGGGGCTGCGGGCGAACCGGTCGCCCACGACGACGCGCCGTGCCGCCGCCATCAGGAGCGTAAAGGTCATGTCCGCCGTGGCGCCATCGAGCATGTGGGGCGTGTTCCCCACGGGAATCCCGCGCTTGCGGGCCGCTTCCGTGTCGATATGGTCGACGCCTACCCCAAAATTGCTGATGACCTTCAGGTTCGGCATGCGGTCCATCATCTCCCCGTCCGTGGGGGGATGGCCATAGGTGAGATAGGCATCGACGAGGCGCCACCGTTCGTCTCCGTCGGCCAGGTCGTCGAGCATATGGAAACGGTCTCCGGCATCGAAGAGTTCCATGACCGAGTCCGGCAGGGGTACGTCCAGCAGTATGTGAATGCCCATGGAGGTTCCTGCCCACGCCAAACCGGAACACGATGGGCGTCCGGATCGGGCGGTATGGCTGACAATGTGGCTAGACGACGCCCGACTCGTCGATCGTGAGGTTGCAGGCATCCCCGTCGAGGGTGGCCCGCACGCCGAGGGGCAGCGTCGCCTTGTACGTGCCGTGACCGATGCCCAGACCGTAGATGACCGGAATCCCCAGTGGTTTCAGCCGGTCGATGAACACTTCCTCGATACTGAAACTGCCGTAGGGGAACGCGGGGTTGTGCGGCGCGCTGCCGCACCCGGCGCATTCGCCGATCACGATGCCGCTGACACGGCTCAGCCGGCCCGCCTGCAGCAGTTGCGTGAGCATCCGGTCTATCCGTTGGGGCTCTTCGCCCACGTCCTCGAAGAACAGAACGGCGCCGTCGTAATCGAATTCATAAGGCGTTCCCACAGCGGCCGCGAGCAACGAAAGCGTACCCCCGATCAGCGGTCCGCTGGCCCGGCCACCGTGTATGGCCTGCACCGGCGGCATGTCGTCGGGGTGCGGAATCTCACCGATGGGGTCGGTTCCCGCAACCGCCTTCACAAAGGCTTCCCGATTATACGGTTGAAAAACGGGGCTCATGTCGGATGAGACCATGGGGCCCCAGAAGGTGACCAGTCCGGTATGCCGTTGAATCGCCCCGTGGAGGGCCGTGATGTCGCTGTAGCCGACGAAGACCTTCGGATGGGCGCGGATGACGTCGTATTCCAGGTCGGGTAGCATGCGGACGGACCCGTACCCCCCGCGAAGACATGCGATTCCCTTGATTTCCGGGTCGGCGAACATGGCCTGGAGGTCGGCCAGGCGGTCGGCGTCCCTGCCGGCCAGGAAACCGTGGCGATCCGAATGGTGCGTGGCGGTCACCGTGCGAAATCCGAGGGCTTCGATCGACCGGCGGCCGTTCTTCAGGGCACTCGGCTGGGCCGAGCGGCTTGCCGGTGCGACGATCCCGATGGTATCACCCGGTTTCAATGCCGGGGGTTTCAAAATATCCATGCTAAATGAATATAGATTCGCGGGTATCGCCGTCAACTTCTTTGCCCGCCGGTTTACGGGCAGTCGAATTCTGTTGTCAACCCGGTATCCAGCCCTATTTTTGGAGCGGATAGTTTGAATAAACCGGGCTGTATCGTGTATACATTCCTGATGTGCGTACAGACCTGAAAACGCCGGGATTCCGGAGCCTTGATTCCATGACGAAAACGCGCTTTTCCCGCCGGTCGTTTATCGCCAGCACCGCTCAGGCGACCGGAGGCGTGATCACCCTGGGCGTGCTGTCCCGTACCGGCGCGCTGGACGCCCAGGAGGCGCCGCCCTACGAACACGAGTGGCAGCACCTGGACGCCCACCAGGGACGTACCGTCGACGCGCTGACCCGGATGATCATGCCGACTGACGACAATGGTCCGGGTGCTGCGGAAGCCCGGGTAGTCGTCTATATCGACCGGGCGCTGGGCGCTCACCGGACCGAATACAGGGAGACGTATGAATCGGGCCTGGCCGCCTTCGATCAGTACTGCCTGAATGCCCACGAAGCGCCTTTCCTGGACCTGGACGGCAGGACACAGCGTCGGGCGCTGATGGGCATGGACCGTCCGAGGTCTCCCGGGACCTGGCCGGAGGACGCCCCCATGGGCGCCCGGGACTTTCTGCGCATGGTGGTTACCCATACCATGGAGGGCATGTTCAGCGATCCTTCGTACGGCGGCAACTACCGCGAGACCGGCTGGAAGCTGATCCGGTTTCCGGGCCGGGCGCCGTTCGGCTACGATCCCCCCTTCAGCGAGTTCGACATGACCATTCCGGAAACCGAATATCCCGAATGGAAACCCTACGACGGTCCCATGAAGAGCCGGATCATCGGCGAGGAGTAGATCCGAAGCCTCCATGTCCCTACCCAATCCCAATATACGACGGCCGGACGTAATCATCATCGGCACCGGAGCCGCGGGCGCGGTCCTGGCGAAGGAGTTGAGCACGAAGGGACTGCGCGTGGTCGCCATGGAAATGGGGTCCTTCAGGAAGACCCGCCATTTCGACCAGGACGAGCTTCAGGCGATGCATCCCGCCAGCAACAATCCTGACCATCCCAACATCTACCGCCACGACCAGCCCAATACGTACCGGCAGTCGTCGGACGCGCAGGCCACCGAAGACCACGGGATCCACATGCAGAGCACCGTCGGCGGCAGCACGCTCCACTACACGGGCATTTCATGGCGGCTTCACGAGAACGATTTCAAAGAACGAAGCCTTTACGGCGACCTGGACGGCGCCGACGTGCAGGATTGGCCCATCGATTACTGGGACCTGGAACACTACTACGAGAAAGCCGAGTACGAGATCGGTATTTCGGGCCTGGCCGGCGCCAATCCCTTCGATCCGCCGCGCCGCCGGCCCTATCCCATGCCCCCGGTGCCGCGGACCAGCTCGGGCGCCCTGGCCGACCTGGCCGCCCGGAAACTCGGCTGGCATTCCTACCCGGCGCCTCTGGCCATCAACTCCCGGGAATACGGCGGAAGATCGCCGGTCATGAACTGTGGTTTCTGCGAAAGCTACGTCTGTACCATCCAGGCGCGGTCCAGCATGCTGGTCACCATGATTCCGCAGGCGCTGCGAACGGGCAACTGCCAGATCCGGGCCGACGCCTGCGTGCGGGAGATCGTGGTCGACGAGGACGGCAGGGCGGAAGGGGTCGTCTACCTGGACAAGGACCTTCGCGAGCACCGATTGGAAGCCCGCGCGGTGATCGTGTGCTGCAACGGCGTCCATACCCCCCGCCTGCTGCTCATGTCGAAATCCAATCTCTTTCCGGACGGCCTGGCCAACAGCAGCGGCAAGGTGGGCAAGCACCTGATGTTCAACTACTACCAGTCCGCCCGGGGGTTCTTCGATAAGGACCTGAACGAGTACAAGGGCGTCATGGATTCCCGGATCATACAGGATTTCTACGATCCGGACCCGGACAAGTACGGCTTCTTCGGCGGGGGCGTGGTCGAACCGCGGGGCGACGGCGAAACCATTTCCTTCGCCAACCTGAACATGCCGCGTCTGCGCAGGTGGGGCGCCCGTCGCAAGAAGTGGATCATGGACAACTACACCCGGTACATGGTCGCCCTCACCAGCATGCAGTCCATGTCCCAGGAATCCAATTCGATCGACCTCGATCCCGACGTCAAGGACAAGTGGGGCCTGCCCGTCCCGCGCGTGACCTACAACGTGCATCCCAATGAACATAAGCTCGGGGACTTCTTCCGCGAACGCGCCCGCGAACTGCTCGACGCCGCCGGCGCCCACGGGGTCGTGGCCTCGCCGAACTTCGTACCCCGCGGCGACGCCCATCTCATGGGTACCTGCCGCATGGGCAACGATCCGGCGACGTCGGTGGTCAACAAGTTCAACCAGGCCCACGACGTGGACAACCTGTTCATCGTGGACGGATCGTCTTTCGTCACCAGCGGCAAGAGCAATCCGACGCTGACGATACAGGCGCTGGCCTTCCGCTGCGCCGACTACATCGTCACCCAGATGGCAAGGCTCAATATCAGATAACAGGCTCGCGCTTTAGAACGTGTTTTAATCACTTTAACTGTGGAGGCATGATCATGGGTTTCGGGAGTGTACTGAAGAACGGCTTTACGCGGCGACGGTTCATGAAGGGCGCCTTGCTGGGCGCCGGCGCCGTGGCCACCGGTTCAGCATGGGAAATCGCGCAGGCGATGGCGACCGGAAAGAAGGCCGGCGACGTCCGCGGATACGGCGTCGAGCCGGGTCGGGTCAATATCGGATCCAACGAGAATCCGCTCGGCGCGTCCCCGCGCGCTGTCGCGGCCATCGCCGAGAACCTGCACAAGATCAACCGGTACGATTTCGGGGTGGATCTGCCCGTCCGTCTCAACAAGCAGCACAACGTCCCGGGCGTCGAGGGTTTCGAACTGAGTTTTGAAGACATGCGGTCGTTCATGCGTTTCCGGGAGCTGAACCGGGTCATGGTCACGCCGGGTTCCGGTCCAATTCTTCAGGCACTTGCCGTCATCGCCGCGGGCAACGGCGGAGAGTGCATCGAGGCGGTCCCGGGATATGGATCGGTCGCCCGGGGCTTTCAGAGCTTTCAGATGATGGGAAAGGACGTCAGCGTCGTCCGCGTGCCGACCACGGGTGATTTCGTACACGACCTCGGCGCAATGAAAGCGGCCATCACCCCGACGACCTCCCTGATCGTCGTCACCAACCCCAACAATCCTACCGGAACGATCGTGCCTTACGATGAACTGGTGTCCCTGGTGGATGCGGCGCCCGAGCAGGCCATCGTGCTCATCGACGAAGCCTATATCCACTTCGTACGCGACCCGAACTACCAGGATGCAGTGAAACTCGCCCTGGAGCGCGACAACGTGGTGGTCGCCCGCACCTTCTCCAAGATCTACGGCCTGGCCGGCATGCGTATCGGTTACGCCGTCGGCGGCCAGCGCATGATGAATATGCTGATGGCGCACATGGGATTCTTCGGCGGCGGGCTGAGCACGCTGGGCATGCACGCGGCGCTCGCGGCCCTGGACGATGATGAATTCGTAGACCGCACGCTGACGGTCGTAAATGACGGTAAGGAGTACCTGTCCGCCGAGTTCGACCGTCTGGGTCTGGCGTACACGCCGAGCCACGGTAATTACATGATCGTGGACGTGGGGCGGGACAGCCGCCGGATGTCCGGCGCACTGTTCAGGCGCGGCGTCATGGTTCGGAGCGGTTCTGGATACCGCACCCGTGAGGTCGATCTCCTTGGCAACCACCTGCGGGTGACCATCGGCAAGCCCGATGAACTCGAGGTCTTCGTGAATGAACTCGAGAACATTCTGGGTGGCTCGAGTCAGGGTTAGATTGACGATCGGTATCGAAGCAATCAGGACCAGGCCCCCGGTGGTACTAACTGCCGGGGGCTTTGCCTGTTTGTAGGGTCTTTGCAGGGTCGCCCGTAAGTATACCGCTACGTATGCGGCAGCTCGCGGGCGGATTGAGGTCGTAGACCGAAGGAGTTCATCGACATGGCGTCAGACGAACGGACAGGCCGCCGAATCCACCGGAACCGTGGTTCGGTGCCACGCACCGCCGAGATCGTCCGGCAGACCCTGTACCAACGCAAGTACACCGTTATTGCGGTGATCCTCATGATGCTTGCGGGATCGGCCGTCATGCTGGTCCAGCCCCTGTTCTACAAGATGCTGTTCGACCGGGTGATACCCGAATCGGACACCGGCCTCCTGTGGTGGCTGCTGGCGGGGATGGTGGCGACCCCCCTGGTGTCGATCGGCATTTCCTATTTTGAAGGACACCTCAGGGTCCGGATAGGCTATACGGTAACGCAGGCCCTGCACAAGGCGGTATTGAACCATCTGTTGCACGCAAGGCTCGATGCCGTCGAGAAGATACCCACGGGCAGTATGGTCTATCGGGTAACGCGAGATGCCGGCAAGATCGGCGACATGTACATCAAGCAGGAATTGCTGCCGGTGGTTTCAAGCGCGATCGTACTGGCTGGCGTGCTGGTCATGATGTTCCTGTTGAACGCCGAGCTGGCGGCCGTTTTCTGCGCCGCTTTGCCGGCGACCTATCTCGTGACCCGGTATCTGACCCGGTACTCGAAGGAAATGGACCGCGAGGTGAACGACCAGGGCAAGGCGTCGGAAAGCTTTCTGTACGAAGTATTCAACGCCTTTCGTACGATACGCATGTTCAACGGAGAGGGCCATGCCAGGATGCGTTGGGCCGGGCACATGGACAGATTCACCCGGATCAAGATTCGTGGCGCGGCCCTCCACGATATCATGCTCACTTTTCCGAACGAGGTCATCAACGGACTGGTACTCGGCGTGCTGCTGGGCTACGGCGCTTTCCAGGTCATGGATGGCACAGTCACCATCGGCAGCCTGGTGGCGATCATGGCCTATGCGCCGCGGGCGTACGCCGCGCTGCGGACGGTGCTCACCACCTATACCGGCACACGGCTGATCAAAGTCTCGGTCGAGAGTCTGAACGAGTTGTTCGATCTTCCCCTGGAACCGGGCCTGCGCGGAAACCTCAGCCGTCAACCGACCGAAGTCGACCCTCAACCGGCCGGAGTCGAACCGCCGGCCGGAGTCGAACCGCCGACCATCGAGTTCGTCAACGTTAGTTTCAGTTACGAACGGGGCTATGAGCTGAAGGACCTGTCGTTCAGGGCGATCAGCGGTGAATTCGTCGGTATCGTGGGGCCCAGCGGTGGGGGAAAGACCACGATCATCGATCTGCTGACCCGATTGCAGGAACCGGAAAGCGGCCGGATCGCCGTCGCCGGACGGGACATTCGCGAGATGTCCCTCGAATCGCTTCGAAATCAGATCGCCGTGGTCTCCCAGGACGTATTCATCTGGAACGCCACGCTCGCCGAAAACATCGCTTATCCGGATACCGGCTATCGTCCGGAGGCGGTTGAGCAGGCCGTGCGTGCTTCGGCATTGGAAGCGTTTATCGATGGCCAGCCGAAGGGCCTCGAAACGATCGCGGGAGAGGGCGGGGTCGCGCTTTCGGGCGGCGAGAAACAACGCATCGCCCTGGCACGGGCTTTCATGCGTGAACGTTCGCGGATACTGATTCTCGACGAGGCCACTTCCGCCCTGGATGCCCTGGCCGAGGAGAAGATCAGGACGGCCGTTGAAGAGGCAAGAATCGGACGAACCACGATCGCGATCGCCCATCGCCTGTCCACGATTCGCCATGCCGACCGTATCCTGGTCATCGACGGAGGAAAGCTGGTCGAATCGGGCACGCCGCGAGAACTCCTGGAACGCGGCGGTATCTTCGCCCGAATGTACGACGCTCAGGCGCTGGATTTCGAGTAGAGATGCGGTCGCCAGGGTCTTAGCGTCTGAAGACCGTCTCTACAGTGCCGGCGTCTTCCCTACAGGACCGGGCTCTCCAGGAACACCGTCACGCCCATATCCACGTATTTACTCCGATCTTCACGCGCGTGGTTCCTGAAGCACACCATCGTTTCCGAATCCTCAAGCTGGTCGACGACGTGCCGGACGCAGTCGTCCACGTTCCGGAAGGGGTGGTGCGGGTGTGCTTCAATACTGTACATGAGGTCGTTCGGGCCGAAGGACAGGCAGTCCACGCCCGCTATGGCCAGCGACCGTGCACCGGTCACCGCAGGTATTGATTCGAGCTGTATCATCAGCACGCCGTAGTTGTTCCACCATGCGGCGTACTGCAGCCGGTCGTCCCCGACTTCGCTTACTTTGCGCCGCGCCCCGCCTCCCCAGCTTCGCATGCCCTGCTGAGGATAGTAGAAGAAGTCGACCGCCTCCTCGACTGTCCCTTCAGTTTCAACCTGGGGCACTTCGATCCCCGCCGGTCCGAGATCGAGCAGGTTGCCGACCAGGTAACTGTGATAGGTGTGCTTGATGCGGAACACAACGTCGGCGTCCACCGTATCGGCTTTATCACAGAAGGCCACCAGCCGTTCCTCGCTGAAGGCACTGTGCTGTCCATCCACCCACAGAAAATCGAACTGTCCGGATTCGACGACCTTTTTCAACTGATCAAGCGTATGGGTCATGCCCACATTGGCGCCAATGACCTGTTCCCCCGCACCGATGCGCTGTTTCAGGTTGCGTTCCGCCATTTGCATCTCCTGTCGTGATGGCCTGCATGCACTGGTGTAAAGTGATACTGTGGACCTGTCTGTCCCGTCTGAACCGTCCTTGCAGGGTCCGGGCAACCCCGATTATAATGAGCGATGCCCCTTTTCGATAGCCCAATTTGGGGATAAGTACATTCATTTGCACATTTCGCAGTTGCCGAGACTACCGGCCGGTCTATCTTGACATCAGACCGTCATCCCCGAGTTCAGGCTGACAGGGCCCGGCGTTCAGGCTGACAGGGCCCGTCGTTCAGGCTGACAGGGCCCGGAGCCCGGTCCACCGTGACCGTATTGGAGGAGCCCGATGTATCTGCACGACGTCGTAAACTGGACCGATTTTGATGATGAAACGCTCAGTTTCTATCGCGCGATCAGCGTGGACATGATCCAGCTGGACCTCAGGACAGGGGGAGCATCCGAGGCGGAAATGCACGTGAGGGCCGGCAAGGACAGCACGGAACTGTTAGAACGGGCCCGGGAGAAGACAGCGTCTCACGGATTGAAGCTGCAGACCGTCTTCATGCCGGTACTGGAGGGGATCACCCTGGCCACGGAGGAACGGGACGAGGAACTAAACGCTTTCCTGCGGCTCATCGAAAGTCTGGGAAAGGCGGGGATACCGACCCTGGCCTGGAATTTCAAGCCGATGGGCAACTTCAGGACCCCCTCCGACATCGGGCGCGGCGGCGCGGTGTACAGCACATTCGACTATGCCGAATTCGACCGGAACCGTCCTCCGCCCCATGATCCGCCCGTCTCCGAGGCGGTGATGTGGGACAACATGGTCGCCTTCATGCGCGCCGTGGTCCCGGCCGCCGAGAAGGCCGGCGTCAACCTGGCGCTTCACCCCGACGACCCGCCCACTCCCGAACCGCTGGGCGGCGTCGCCCAGATCTGTTCCACGCTGGAGCATTTCGGCCGCATCTTCGACACGGTGCCCAGCGATAATCACCGGATGCTCTTCTGCCAGGGATGCATGACTGAACTGGCGGGTCCTCAGAAGGTATATGATATCATTGCCGAGATGGCCTCCCGGAACAAGATCGCCCTGGTGCATTTCCGGAACGTCCGGGGACAACTTCCCCGCTTCGCCGAGGTCTTCATCGACGAGGGCGAAGTGGATATGCGCCGGGCCATGGAAACCTATCGCGATAACGGGTACTTCGGACCCTTCGGCATGGACCACACCCCGGGGTTTCCCCAGGCGCGGGCCGGATGGGCCGGCCGTGCCTTTGCCAATGGCTATATCCGCGCGACGATTCAGACGGTCTACGGACGATAGGAGAACCGAGCATGCGAATTACACATTTTGAAATCCTGCGGGTTCCACCGAGCTGGGTATGGCTGAAGATTCACACGGACACCGAGTTGTTCGGCTGGGGCGAACCCTACCTGGAAAACCACCCCGAAAGCGTCATCGCCGAGGTGCGACGACTCGAGCCGCTGCTTATCGGCGAGGACCCCTGCCGCGTGGAATCGCTCTGGCACAAAATGTACGAAGGCGGTTCCGGTTACGTGGGCGGACCGGTGAAGATGAGCGCGATCAGCGGGATCGACATGGCGCTCTGGGATCTCGCGGGGAAGGCCGCGGGACTGCCGGTCCACGGCATGCTGGGCGGGGCCTGCCGCGACCGGATTCGCATGTATCGCGCCGTGGGGGGCCAACTTCCTTGGTGCGTCGAGCCCGGTCAGCCCTACGACGCGGGTTGGGATCCTTCCCGGGAACCGGACTGGAATTTTCCAGAGGGCCACGAGGAGGCGGCCCGGGTCATCATCGAAGAATGGGGGTTCCGGTGCATGAAACTGCACGTGGGCATGGGCACCGGACTGGAGCCTACCGCCGAAATCGATCGGATCGCCGAAGCCTTCGCCGCCGTGCGGAAGGGCGCCGGTCCCGACGTCGAGGTGGCCGTGGATATCCACAATCCCCACCCCGCGATGGCAAAACAGATGATCTCCGCCCTCACGCCCCATCGTCCGCTGTTTATCGAGGAACCCATGCCTGTGGAGCGTGTCGATGTACTCGCGGACATCGCGCGCAACAGCGAAGTCCCCATCGCCGCCGGGGAACGGTGGATGGGCAAGTGGATCTTCTACGATGCCCTGCGCAAGAATGCCCTGTCCGTGATGCAGCCGGACCTGTGCCACGCAGGCGGCATCACCGAGTGCCACAAGATCGCGGTGATGGGTGAAAGCGCCTACGCTAAACTCGCCCTGCACTGCCCGTTGAGCCCATTAGCCCTGGCCGCGTCCATCCAGATCGACGCCTGCGCGTCGAATTTCCTCGTCCAGGAACACAACGAGGTAAATTGCTGGCGCGAGGAAGGACGGACGTATATCGGCAAGGGCTACTTCGCCGAGCCTTTCGTGCTGGACGAGGACGGTTGCGTGGCGGTGCCCCAGGGACCGGGACTCGGCGTGGACCTCGATCCGGAGGGATTCGAACAGATCATGGCCCGGCCATGGCGGGACGTGCGGGGCTGATACCGGCAATCGCGCTCCCGCGCCTGACGTGCAATCGTTACGACATCATCGGCTGCTACACGCCTACCCGTGCCCACCTTGCGGTCTTGATGGAATCATCGCCGGCGTAGTAGACGACGAACACTTCGTTGCCCGGTAGCCGCACCATCCGGGGATGCCCGAACCGCCAGCGTTCCATATCGCCCCACAGTTCCGACGACGTCCGCCCGCCGCCGGCGCCGGATTCCGTGCCGGCGGTGCTGTCGTAGACCAGGAGATCCCGCTCGCGATCCCAGTGCACACCGAAATCCTCACTGATGGACAGCACGATGCCCGGAGGATCCCGTCGCCGCGGATAGGCGGCCAGCAGCCGGTCGCCGCCCAGGGACAGCGGCTGGCAGTGCTGGCCGGGCAAGCCGGTACACCGCGGGATGGTCCACGACCGGCCGTCCGGGGTGCCGAAGGCAATATGGATATCGATATCCGAT
Source organism: Gemmatimonadota bacterium (assembly GCA_009835325.1). NCBI lineage: Bacteria > Pseudomonadati > Gemmatimonadota > Gemmatimonadota bacterium. The sequence continues at coordinate 92,260 of VXWP01000083.1, forward strand.
CCCGCCTTGAAATCATGGGTCCAGAACATGGCGACGAGGCGCCCGTCAACGGGGTGGATAGCCAGCCGCTGGTCCCAGTAGGCCAGCGCGTTGTCCGGATGGCGGGCTACGGTGGCGTACTCCGGCCAGGTCCGGCCGCCGTCCCGGGAGAAACGAAGGCGCGCCGCGGGCCGGCCGGGTGCAGGATCCTCGTATACCTTCCACTGTTCATAAGGTTGCGCCAGGACGCCGCCGGGCAAACGGATGACGGCATGCGAACAGGGTGAAGCGGCGAGATGGGGAGACGTGTCCATGCGCCGCGGCGGGCTCCAGGTGCAGCCGCCGTCAGCCGACTCGACGTGCAGGATGCGCATGGGCAGAAGGCCCTGCGTGTCCGGGTGGATAAAGGGAAGATCCGGGTCGGATCGGTCGACCCACAGGACCGTCGCCGTGAGCCTGCCTGGATTAAGCTCCGTACTGGTCAGCCCCTTCATTTCACCCGGCGTACCGTCCCAGGATCCCCTCCCGTATCCGTCGTAGCGAAGTTCCCAGGTACGGCCCAGGTCCGCGGTCGCCCAGATGCAGGCGTGCCCGTCCGACGAGTCGCGTTCAGAGCCCCAGCGACCCGATACGAGTATCGTTCCGTCATGCAGCCGGTTGATGGTGGTGAAGGCACAGTTAACGCGGTGACCAGGGATTGTATGGCCGTCGGAGACCGTTCCGGAATCAAGGACTCGCACGCAAGCCTCACAATACGTAACCCGTTCCTGAACAAAATGTTACACGTTTTTATTCCAGTGGTAGATCAAGCTGGATACATCGTAGGACACGACCTTGCAGGCGACGTCCGCGGCGCGGAACATCTCCCACTGCCTGTCCGGTGTCCCCGCTGTGTAGTAGGCAGTGACCAGCCGTCCGTCATCGAGGCGGGCGGTGGAGGGATAGCCGATGTCGCCGCCGGGCAGGGAATCGTCGAGCACCAGCCGACGCTCATCCCAGGTGGTCCCGCCGTCCCGGCTGATCAGGCCCTCCACGCCGAAGGGCGGATGACGCCGACCGAAAACGAGCAGCAGCCAGCCGTTGGGCAACAGGGTGAGGTCCGGCGGGTGTTCCTTTGCGTCCGTGATCCGGCCGATCCCGCGCCAGGTGTACCCGCTGTCCTCCGATACGCAGGAATACAGTGCTTGCTCGGCGCGGTTCTCCGACCGTGCGACGAACAGCCACCGGCCATCGGGAAGGATGGCCACGTCCGATTCATTCAGCCCCAGCGCCACCAGGGTCGGATCGCCCCAGGAACGCCCGTTGTCTTTCGACCGGAGGATGTACGTCGGCGTCGTCGCGGGGCCGACCCGGACCGTGCCCTCACCGGGCTCGCAACACGGCGAACCGCCGTAGATCAGCATGTGCACGACGCCGCCGGCGGTGAAGATCTTGCCGAAGGGCGAGGCCCCGTTGATCGGAGTGTAATCGATGAGTGCGTCGTCCACCCAGGAACGGCCGCCGTCCGAGGAGAACACGACCCGGGTATCGGCTCGGCCCAATTCCGGTTTCCAGGCGCCCTCTTCGTCATAGGAGCCCTGCCAGTGGTACGCCAGCACGAGCGTGCCGCCCGGTGCCATGCCGAGTGCGGGGTTGCGGTCGTCCCGTTCGCTGTCGGCCACCGTCACCGGCGCGGACCAGTTCAGCCCTCCGTCAGTGGAGCGTCCCACGTCCAGCCGTCCGCCCAGGCCCATGTGCGCGGCGCCGCCGCGGTAGGCCATGAGCAGTTCACTGCCGCCGAGATGGGTTATGACCGGAAAATAACCCTGTCCCGTCACCGCGTCGACGGTCCGGGTGCCGGGGAGCAGGCGCACATCGAGTTTATTGGACATGGGTGGTCTTTGTCCTCGTTCAGGTGTGAGATTCGGATGGGTGGATATGGGACCGACGGTAACGCCGGCGGCCTTCGATGTCAAGGAGATCGCACCGGAGACGGCACCGTCCTGCTTTCGGTACCCCGTCTTGAGGATTCGACGCGGTTCAGCACCGCGGGATCCGCCCGCGACAACCGCTTCGATACGCACCGGATTTAATACTTGACATAAAAGTCAGGTTTGCTATATTCACATAGGCCATTTGACGTCAAATCGGACCGTGAAGGAGACGTTTTCATGAAAGTGACCGCCCAGGAAGAATACGGCCTCCGGTGCATCCTGCAGCTGGCGCGATACCATTCCCGCGACCCGGTTACGGGACGGCAGATTGCCGAATCGGAGGGTATCTCCCTGGACTACGTATCCAAGCTGCTGATGATCCTCCGGCGGGCGGAACTCGTCCGAAGCGTGCGGGGGATCCGGGGCGGCTACGCGCTGGCCAGGGAACCGCGAAGCATAACGCTGGGCGAGGTCATGCGCGCCCTGAGTTCGGAAGACGGGGTCGTGCTTACGAGCCCGGACGCTCACATGTGCGATCATTTCTCCGGCCACCTGGAGGCGTGCACGCACCTGAACGCCTGCGCCATCCGACCGGTCTGGACGGTCCTTGCCCGGTACCTTTCCGGCGTGCTAGATCGCATTTCCCTCATTGACCTGCTGCAGACCGAACACCAGGTCCTCGAGGTGGTGGAGCAGGTCTCCCAGGATACCATGCGGGAGCAGGCGATGGGCGGCACGATCCAGATCGGCCGTTAGCACGGCGGGACGGGCACGGCCGAGAGTGCGGCGGGTTCGGCACGACAGGTTCGGCACGACTGGTTCGGCACGACAGGTTCTACATCGTTTCAAGGAGACGCAATGGAAGCCATCGAAACTCTAGCCCAGCAGGAATACAAAGAAGGCTGGGTGACCGACATCGAGATGGAAACGGCGCCGCCGGGGCTCAACGAGGATATCATCCGGTTCATATCCGCAAAGAAGAAAGAGCCCGAGTTTCTGCTGGAATGGCGCCTGAAGGCCTACCGGCACTGGCTCACGATGAAGGAGCCCAGCTGGCAGTACATGGCCTATCCGCCGGTCGACTACCAGGATATCGTCTACTACGCCGCGCCGAAGAACACGCCGCAGTACAACAGTCTCGACGAGGTGGATCCCGAACTGCTGGCGACCTACGACAAGCTCGGCATCCCGCTGGAAGAGCAGAAGGTGCTGGCGGGCGTAGCCGTGGACGCGGTCTTCGACAGCGTGTCGGTCCACACGACCTTCAAGGACAAGCTGGCCGAGCTGGGCATCATCTTCTGTTCCTTTTCCGAGGCGGCGCAGGAACACCCCGACCTGGTGGAGAAGTACCTGGGCACCGTGGTGCCGTACCGCGACAACTATTTCGCGACGATGAACTCGGCCGTCTTCAGCGACGGCTCCTTCTGCTACATCCCGCCCGGCGTCCGGTGTCCCATGGAACTCTCCACCTACTTCCGCATCAATACGGCCGGGACCGGCCAGTTCGAGCGCACCCTGATCGTCGCCGACGAGGGTTCCTACGTGAGCTACCTGGAAGGCTGCACCGCGCCCATGCGAGACGAAAACCAGCTGCACGCGGCGGTCGTGGAGCTGGTGGCCCTTAAAGACGCGCAGATCAAGTATTCCACGGTCCAGAACTGGTATCCGGGCGACGAACAGGGAAAGGGCGGCGTCTACAACTTCGTGACCAAGCGCGGGGCCTGCAAGGGGGATAACAGCAAGATCTCCTGGACCCAGGTGGAAACGGGATCGGCCATCACATGGAAGTATCCCAGCGTGATCCTGCAGGGCGACCATTCCATCGGAGAGTTCTATTCCGTGGCGCTGACCCGAAACAAGCAGGTGGCCGACACGGGTACCAAGATGATCCACGTGGGCAAGAACTCGCGCAGCACCGTGGTCTCCAAGGGGATATCCGCGGGCAACGGCCAGAATGTCTACCGGGGACGGATCCAGGTCCTGAAGAAGGCGGACGGGGCGCGGAACTACACGCAGTGCGATTCGATGCTGATCGGCGACCGCTGCGGCGCCCATACCTTTCCCTATATCGACGTGGGTAATAACTCGGCGAACGTGGAACACGAAGCGTCGACGGCCCGGATCAGCGAGGACCAGCTTTTCTATTGCAAGACCCGGGGCATTTCCACCGAAGACGCCATTTCCATGATCATCAACGGGTTCTGCAAGGAGGTCTTCCAGGAACTGCCAATGGAATTCGCCGTGGAGGCGAAGAAGCTGCTGGGGATCAGCTTGGAAGGCAGCGTGGGTTGACGAGGACAGGCGGCCGGGTCCAGGACGGCCAGGCCCAAGATCGCAGATAACAAGATAACAACAGGAGAAAGCAAGCGAGATGGCATTACTCGAAATCAAGAACTTACGTGGCGGGATCAAGGACCAGGACATCATCAACGGGATCGACCTGACCGTAGACCGGGGCGAGGTCCATGCGATCATGGGGCCCAACGGTTCCGGGAAGAGCACGCTGGGCAAGATCCTGGCCGGCCACGAGGAATACGAAGAAACCGGAGGCACGGTACGGTTCCAGGACAAGGATCTATTCGAGCTCACCCCCGAGGAGCGGGCCAACGAGGGCATGTTCCTGGCCTTTCAGTACCCGGTGGAAATACCAGGCGTCAGCAACGCCTACTTCCTCCGGGCGGCGATGAACGAACGCCTGAAGTACCGCGGCGAACCGGAGATAAGCGCCGGCGCGTTCCGGCGGTTGCTGGACAAGAAGATGAAACAGGTCGACATGGACCCCGAACTGGCCCGGCGCCCCGTGAACGAGGACTTCTCCGGCGGTGAGAAGAAACGCAACGAGATCTTCCACATGGCCGTGCTCGAACCGACCCTTTCCATTCTGGACGAGACGGATTCCGGACTGGACATCGATGCCATGCGCATCGTGGCCCACGGGATCAACCAGCAGCGCACCGCGGACAACGCGATGATCGTCATCACCCACTACCAGAGGCTGCTGGACTACGTCGTGCCGGACTACGTCCATGTCATGTACCAGGGCCGGATCGTGAAATCGGGCAGGAAAGAACTGGCCTTCGAACTGGAAGAAAAAGGCTACGAGTGGATACGGGAAGAAGTGGAAGCCGCGGGTTGAATCCATCCAGGGAGCATGGAACCACGAAATGACGGAATCACTGAAGCAGGCGACGACCAGTAGATACACCACGTTTTACGACGCTTACGACCGCATCCGGTCCCTGGATGCGCCGCTCTGGCTGCACCGGATCCGTTCGGACGCCATGAAGCGCTTCCGGGAACTCGGCATGCCGGTCGCCCGCGAGCTTACCTTTCCGCTCAAGGAAGACTGGATATACACCGATCTTCGGCAGATTGCGGACACGTCCTACCAGGACGGACCAGGCGGACCAAGCGGTCCAGGCAGGCCAGCGGAAGCGAAGCTGGACGAGGAAGCACTCGCGCCTTACGAGTTCGGCCAGAACGGCTGGCACCGGCTCGTTTTCGTAAACGGCGTGCATGCACCTTCGTTGTCGCACGGGCCGGACTTGCCCCGGGGCGTCGTGGTAAGCAGCCTGGCCGATGCCCTCGTGGAGCATCCGGATCTCGTCCATCCGCACCTCGCACGCTATGCCGATTACGAAGGCGCCGGGCAGACGGCACTGAACACGGCCCTGATCGAAAACGGCCTGTTCGTCCACGTACCGCGCGGGGGAGCATTGGAAATCCCGGTGCACGTGCACTACGTAACGACGGGGCACGACGCGCCCCTGGCCACGCAACCGCGAACGCTCATTGCGGCGGGCGACGGGGCAAGCCTCAAGGTGGTCGAGAGTTATTCCGGCATGACGGATCAGGCCTACCTCACCAACGCCGTAACGGAGATCTCCGTGGGGCGGGACGGCAACGTGGACCATTACCGGATCAACCGGGAAGGCGAAGAAGCCGCCCATCTGTCCACCACCCAACTCCACCTGGAGGGGAACGGACGGATCTCCACCTTCAACATGAGCATGGGCGGCGCGTTGACCCGGAACGATACGAACGCCCGGCTCGCGGGCGAGCACGCGGTGGTGCGCATGAACGGACTGTTCCTGGTCGCGGGCGGCCAGCATGTGGACAACCACACCGCCATCGATCACGCCGTGCCGAACTGCGACAGCTACGAGGTGTACAAGGGCATCCTCGAAGGCCGGTCCCGCGGCGTGTTCAACGGCAAGGTGTTCGTGCACCAGGACGCCCAGGAAACAGACGCCAAGCAGCTGAACAAGAACCTGATGCTCTCGTCAGACGCGATGATACACACCAAGCCGCAGCTCGAGATCTACGCGGACCAGGTGAAATGTACCCACGGCGCCACCGTGGGCCAGCTCGACGAAGACCAGATTTTCTATTTACGGACCCGTGGCCTGTCCCACGACAGCGCATGTCACCTCCTCACCTACGGGTTCGCGGCCGACTTGATCCGGCGTCTCGGGATCGACGCCGTCCGTTCCTCGCTGGATACGCTCTTCGAAACCACCATCCGGGATCTTTCGACGGCCCGGAGCCGGACGGAAAGATAGCGGATACACTACACGCGCACAGGGGCTGACGAATGGATACGGATGCCGTTAAAGAACGGATTGTGGACGTATTAAAGACGTGCTACGACCCCGAGATCCCGGTCAACATCTACGAAATGGGACTCATCTACGAAATCGACGTGCAGCAGGACGGCATGACCAACATCAAGATGACGCTCACTTCGCCGAACTGCCCGGCGGCCCAGTCGCTGCCCGCCGAGGTGGAAACCAAGGTCAAGGACCTGGACGAGGTGTCGGACGCCCTGATCGAAATCGTCTGGGAGCCGCCCTGGCATATCGACATGATGACCGAAGACGCCAAGCTCGAACTCGGCATAGACTACTGATCGCATATGGTTAGGAGATCATGGAAGAAGCCCTGTTAGAAACGCCACGCAAGCTGGATGACGCGGTGCGCCGGTCTGACGAACACGCCCTGCGTTACCGCGGGGATTTCCCCATCCTGGACCGGAAGGTGCACGGCAAGCCGCTGGTCTACCTGGACAACAGCGCCACTTCGCAGAAACCCCGCGCCGTGCTCGATGCCCTGGACGACTACTACACGCGGCTGAACGCCAACGTGCACCGCGGACTCCACACGCTCAGCGAGGAGGCGACCAACGCCTACGAGGCCGCCCGCGAACGGGTAGCGCGCTTCATCAACGTACCGGCCCGCAGCCTGGTTTTCGTGCGGAACACGACCGAGGGCATCAACCTCGTAGCGAGCGCATGGGGCCGGAAGAACGTCGGGGCGGGCGACGAAATTCTGCTTTCGGTCATGGAGCACCACAGCAACATCGTGCCCTGGCAGATGCTGGCGCGGGAGACCGGCGCCGTGCTCCGGTATTTCGACATCCATGAAGACGGGTCGCTCGACATGGACCAGGCGGACGACCTGATCACGGAGCGGACGCGCATCGTGTCCATCGCACACATGTCGAATGTGCTGGGTACCGTCAATCCCGTCGAGGCCATCGTGGAGCGGGCCCACGCCGCCGGCGCGCTGGTCTTCGTGGACGCCGCGCAGAGCGTGCCGCACATGCCCGTGGACGTGGCAGGTCTGGACTGCGATTTCTTCGCGTTCTCGGGCCACAAGATGTGCGGCCCGACCGGCATCGGCGGACTATACGGAAGGCAGGAACTGCTCGAAACGATGGATCCCTACATGGGCGGGGGTTCGATGATCGATGAAGTCCGGCTCGATGGATTCACCAGCGCGGACGTCCCGGAGAAGTTCGAGGCGGGCACCCCCAATATCGCCCATGCCATCGTCTTCGGTGACGTGGTGGACTATCTCTCTGCCGTCGGGATGGAGCATATACACACCCACGAAAGGGCGCTGACGGACTACACGATCGAGCGGCTCGAGGAAATCGACGGCCTGACGGTCTACGGTCACGCGCCGGCCCGGGGAGGGGCGATCTCCTTCAACCTGGACGACATGCACCCCAGCGACCTGTCGACGGTGCTGGACCGCCAGGGTATCGCCATCCGCGCCGGGCACCACTGCGCGCAACCCCTCATGCGCCGGCTCGGGACGCCCTACGGCGCCACGGCGCGGGCAAGCCTCTATTTCTACAACACCTCCGAAGAGATCGATACCATGATCGGCGCCATCCACCGGGCACGGAACCTATTCGGCGCGTAATCGCTCTGCCTCATAGAACCGATGTCGGATCCGTCAACGCGATACCATGACGCCCTTTACGGTCGACGCGGGCATATCGCCCATCATGCGCGCAGGACGCATGCCCCTGGCCGTTTCCCTGGGATTGAGCGCGTCGCATGACGTGCCGAACTTCGGCAAGGCGAAGGGCAGGTGGGAGTTGCCACGGGCGAGGATGTGGAGGTGATTCGCGGTCGGTCCCTCGAAGTCGGCGCCATGGTTCCACGGCACCCAGGACCTCGCGTTACAGTAATGGCCCACGAATGCCCGGCGGAACCGCGTCCCGGTCCGGTTCTCGTGCGAGCGGTGCAGGAGATGGCCGTGAATGAACAGGACATCGCCGGGCGCCATCAGGGCGGCCACTTCGCGGTCGGCGTATTTCCCGGCGACAGGGGCCAGTCCGTTCACGGACTCGTCCGTCGCGCTGGCGCCCTCGATTACACCGAGATCCCCTATGGCGCCGTCGGTGTGGTTCTGGCCGAGCTTGTTTTCGTCCGGATAAATCGGTTCATGATGCGATCTCGGGATGACCGTCACGCAGCCGTTTTCTTCATCCGCGGGATCTACGGCCAGCCAGGAACCGATCAGCGTGTCGGGATAGGTGGGTATATAGTACGAGTCCTGGTGAAAACCCTGGCCTTCGCGGCCGGGCGGCTTCAGGAACAACATGGTCTGGAGCGCCAGCACATCCGGACCGATCAGGGCTTCGAGCACGTCCAGAATACGGGGCTGGAGCAGAAATCGCTCATGCAGCGCGTGCTTCCGGTGTAGCATGTGTATGCGCAGCCAGTGCTGTCCCATCTGTTCGGACGTCAACCCGGGCGGCGGCGGATCGACCCCTTCGATGGTAATCCTTCCCTGCATCAGTGCTTCGGTATGGCGGCGTATGTTTTCCACCTCCACTCCGGGCACGAGTCCGCGGACGACGAGGTAGCCATCGCGGTGATAGTCTATATAGTCCTGGACGCCGATCCGGTATCGGTCCGTCGTCATGGTGCGCTCCTCCGGGTTGAACGATGATGGATGTATCGATTTGGGCCGGGCGCTGTACCGTTACCGGTCAGGCGCCGTAATGTCGAATAAAACCCTTGAGTTGTGAAAAGGGGTTGAAATTTCTTGCTCGTAAGTTAATTTACGTTATTCGTGCGGAATTCTGCACTGAAATGTTTATTGTTGTTGATTTGTATAGGCTTGGACTATATATGAGTTATGCGATCCAGTCCCCGGGTTCTACAGCGATATGAATCCAAATCACATTGGCGCCGAAGAGGTTGAGTTCTTTCAGGAGAATGGCTATCTCCAGATTCCGGGGTTTTTCTCGAAGCGGGAAATCGCGGAATTGGCCGACGCGCTGGACAAGACGATCGAGGAAAAGAGAGCACGGATACTGGGTGGTGGAGGCGAGACGGACGACGATTATAACCGCGTTTTCAACCAGATGGTCAACCTGTGGGTAGACTACGAGGTCATCCGGAAGTACTCATTTGACGCGCGGCTGGCGGAAATCGCCCGGAAGATATCGAAGTGCAAACGCCTGGTCATCTACCATGACCATGGACTGATCAAGCCCGGCGGTGAACGGAGCAAGGCAACCAACTGGCACCAGGACGCGCCGTACTGGCCCATGGAACAGGTCGGCGCGCTATCGGCATGGATCGCCGTGGACGATGTAGCGGTGGACAACGGTTGCATGCAGTTCATACCCGGATCGCACAAGTACGGCCGGCTGGAGCCGGTGCCGCTGAGCACGGAAGGCGCCAGCGTACTGAAAGACATCGAGAGTACGGACGTCGAAGTCGATGTCGAACCCGTCGTGATGGACATGGAAGCGGGCGGCGTGACTTTTCATCATGGATGCACGTTCCATTACGCTACACCGAATCGCACCGCATCACCCCGGAGAGCGCTGGCGATCATATACATACCGGAGTACGTGAACTACAACGGCCGATGGGACGCGGGCGGCGACCAGACCATGAAACCGGGCGAACCGTTCGGAGGACCGCTGCATCCCATCCTGGCATCGGGTTAAGCGGATGCGTGACCGGTCCGGGCCGGGCCGGACCAGGCCGGACCAGATGCACAGAAACCAGGAAAACCTATGGAGTACAGATTGCTGATTTTGCCGAACAAGGCAGTATTTTAAACCTGTAAAGGGGGTTGGTTTCATGGAGATCAGTGTCGACCGAGCAAACGAAGTACTTATTGCGAAGGTTGAAGGTCGAATCGACGGCGCCAACGCGCGGGAATTCGAAGACGCGCTCAACGGCGCCATCGGTGAAGACGACAGCAAGGTGCTGCTGGATTTCAGTACCTTGTCCTACATAAGCAGTGCGGGCCTGAGGGTCATCCTGCTGATCGCGCGACTGCTCCAGAAGCGGAATGCCGCGTTCGCATTGTGCTCGCTTTCGGATCCGATCCGGGAAGTCTTCGAAATCAGCGGTTTCGACAAGATCATATCCATTCACGATTCCCAGGCCGAAGCGGTGGATAAGATCGGCCGGTAGGCGCCTCTTCCCGTTTGTGCTTCGTGACGCGGCGTACAGGCGTCCTGTTGAACCGTGAAACGGGAAACGGCCGCGGCGGTTTCCGGGGGTGAAATGACGCAGACTCCGTACAAAATCCTTGTAGTGGACGACGAGCCGGATCTGGAACACCTGATGCGGCAACGCATGCGCCGTGACGTGCGTTCCGGCCTGTATACGCTGTATTTCGCCCAGAATGGCGTAGAAGCCCTGGAACGCCTGAACGAAGTACCCGATATAGACATGGTCCTCTCCGATATCAACATGCCCCGGATGGACGGTCTAACTCTGCTGGCGCAGATACCGAACATTGCCCCCGACATCCGCGCCGTGGTCGTATCCGCCTACGGGGACATGAAGAACATCCGCACGGCTATGAACCGGGGCGCCTTCGATTTCATTACCAAGCCGATCGATTTCCAGGACCTGCGGGTGACAATTGAGCGCACGCTGAAGAACATGGAGGAATGGCGCGAAGCCCTGGAGTCGCGGGACAAGCTTGTACGGCTGCAGAACGAACTGAACGTGGCCAGCAAGATGCAGCAGTCGATCCTGCCCACCGAGTTCCCCGATTCCGATCATTGCGAGATCTATGCGAACATGGAACCGGCCCGTGAGGTCGGCGGCGACTTTTTCGACGTTTTCGGCCTGCCCGGAGGCAAGATTGCCCTGGCCATCGCGGATGTTTCCGACAAAGGCGTTCCCGCCGCCCTGTTCATGATGTCCAGCCGGACCCTGCTGAAGGGGTCGGCGATCGGAGCCGTTGAACCGGGCGCCGTGCTCAAGGAGGTCAACGACCTGCTTACCGAGGAAAACGAAGCAGCCATGTTCGTCACCACCTTCTACGCGGTCTACAACCCCCAGACCGGGCAGGTGGACTATTCCAACGGTGGGCACAATCCTCCGCTGGTGGTGCACCCCGACGGCTCGTCGACGCTTCTCCCCGGAACGGACGGCCTGGCGCTCGGGGTTTTCCCGGGGGTCAATTTCGGCCAGTCCGCCGTTGTGCTCTCGCCGGGCGATCTCCTGTTGCTTTATACAGACGGCGTAACCGAAGCCATGAACGCCGACGGGGAGGAATTCGGCATGGACCGCCTGCAGGCAGTTTTCGCGGATGCCTCACCCGTCAGTACGGAAGCCGCCAACAAAGCGGTGTTCAAGGCGGTCCATGAATTCGCCGGAGAAACGCCGCAATCCGATGATATTACCTGTGTAACCGTGCTTCAACGCCAGGCCTGATCATGAGCAGAAGACTGTCCCTAAGCCTGCCCACGAAGCTCGACCAGCTGGAGCGCATCTACGAAGCGGTGGATGAACTCGGCGAGTCCGAAGATTGGCCGCCGGGCATGGTCTACCAGGTCAAGCTGGTCCTCGAGGAACTGGGCGTAAACATCGTTACGCACGGCCACGCCGGCGATTCCGACCACGAATTCGAAATCGTGCTGGATTCGGATGCCGACGCGCTGACGATCGAATTGCGGGACGAAGGGCGGCCTTTCAATCCCCTGACCGACTCGCCCGAGCCGGATGTCGACTCCGGACTGGATGATCGTCCCGTGGGCGGCCTCGGCATCTACCTCGTCCGGACCATGATGGATGAACTGAGCTACCGCCGGGAAGACAACCGGAACATTCTCACGATCGTAAAACGGAAGGAAAGCGGATGAGACGAACGCGCGACCACTGGGCGGTCGTCCTGCTCGCCCTTTGTGCGACGGCGTTCTCTCCCGCTTTATCCTCTGAAAACAGCGGCGCGAACGCCTCCCAGGTCGAAGATCCCGGTGTGACGGCCGAGACCGGTGAGGCGGCCGAGCCCGGTGTGACGGCCGAGCCCGGTGTGACGGCCGAACGCATACTATTCGGACAGTCCGCGGCTTTCAGCGGTCCGGCCCGCGAACTCGGGCGGAACATGAACCTCGGGATCGAGGCGGCCTTTCAGGAAGCGAACCGCCGGGGCGGTGTACACGGAAGACGGCTCGAGCTGATCACGCTCGATGACGCCTATGAGCCGGAAGCCGCGATCGCGAATACCCGGAAACTGATCGAGGAGGAAGGGGTTTTCGCGCTGATCGGTGCCGTCGGCACGCCCACCTCCCGTTCGGCCGTTCCCATAACCGCGGAGGCCGGCGTACCCTATATCGCGCCATTCACCGGCGCGATTTTTTTACGAGACAACACCGATACGGGCGTTATAAACCTGCGCGCCTCCTATTTCCAGGAGACCGAGGAAATCGTCGACCGGCTTTCGCGTGATCTCGGCATCACGCGCATCGGCGTGATGTACCAGAACGATTCCTTTGGCCGAGTCGGATACCGCGGCGTTCGGCGCGCGCTGGAACGCCGGCAACTCGATCCCGTGGCGATCGGCGTATATCCAAGGAACACCACCGCGATCAAGGCCGGCCTGCTCGATCTGCAGCAGGGAAAACCGGACGCTGTCGTGGTGATCGGCGCTTACCAGCCGGTTGCCACGCTCATTGCGTGGGCGCGGCACGTGGGTTTCAATCCCGTATTCGCAACGATTTCATTCGTAGGCAGCAATGCGCTGGCCGGTGAGCTAGGTCCCGACGGCCGCGGTGTCCTGGTCTCTCAGGTGGTGCCCTTTCCCGCGGCCGGAAACATCGCCATCGCCGTCCAGTACCGCAGAGCGCTCTCCGCGCACGCGCCGGGCACGACCCCCGGTTTCGTTTCCTTCGAAGGATACCTCGCCGGCAAGCTGACCATCACCGCCCTCGAGGGCTGCGGCCCCGACGTACGGCGTTCCTGCCTCATGGAGAGCCTGAACCGGGCGGGAACGATCGACCTGGGCGGTCTTCGTCTTGAATTCGGCGAAGGGGACAACCAGGGTTCCGACGCGGTCTTCCTCACGGTGATCGGCCAGGACGGCCGTTACCATCCCATCCGTACCCTCCGGGACGTGATGCCATGATCAAGCAGTGGCTGCTGTGGCTGTACGACAAGGGCCCATCCCGCATATCGGGGCAGCTGTATCTGGGCATCGGCGCGGCGGTAGCGCTTACCATGATGACCAGTATGGTGGCGTGGTTCGCCTTCAACGAGGTCGGCGAGGCCCAGCGCGAAGTAAACGAAGTCGCCGTACCAGAGATCGCGGCGGCCTTCGGCGTCGCCCAGCGGAGCGGAACGCTTGCGGCGGCCGCGCCGCGCCTGACGGCCGCTCAAACCCCTGAAGCGCTCGAATCCGTAACCGCGAGCATCTCCGAAGAACGGGAGAGTTTCGCGGTGCAGCTGGAAGCCATCGCCGGCTACGGCATGGAGGACGAACGCTTTCAACGCATCAGTGAGGCCGGCAACACGCTGATGTCGAATATCGCAATGATCGAGGAGTCCGTGGCCAGGCGCTTCGAGCTCCAGGAGCAGGGCCGGCAGCTTCGTCTTGAACTGGAACGGCTGCAATTCGAGCTGACGGGCATTCTGGTCCCGGCGATCGACAACCAGTTGTTCTACACGGTAACGGGATACCGGGATATCGATCAACCGGTAGCGCCCCGCGAGGAATACCTCTCCGAAGAGGAACTGCAACGGTACAGGCACCTGGCCGATCTGCAGGCCGAGGCGACCGTCAGTACCCGGATCCTTTCCAACGTCTTCAACCTGTCCGATGCCGATCGACTGGAACCCCTTCTGGAGCGCTTCGAGTCGGCCGATGGCGGCGTGGAGAGAAGCCTCGCCGGCCTGGGCACGACGCCCCTGCGGCAACGGCTCGAACCGGTATTCATCCAGCTCTTCGAACTGGGCAGCGGCCAGGGCAAGATCTTCGAGATTCGCGGCGAGGACCTGGACTTGATCGCCCAACAACGGGCTTTGATCGAGAATAACCGGGATCTGTCCGTCGAACTGGTGGCCGAGGTGGAAAGCCTCGTGAATTCGGCGCAGGAAAGTACGCAGGCCGCCACGATTGCGTCGACGGAGACGATCCAGGTGGGCAGGCAGCTGCTCCTCGCCCTGAACGCGGTCAGCCTGACCGGCGCCCTGCTGATCGCGTGGCTGTTCGTCGGAAAGGTGCTGCTGCGCCGGCTGGAGTTTCTATCGGAACACATGCGGCGCATGGCGGGGGGTGATCTGAAGCAGAAAGTCGAACTGGACGGTCGCGACGAGGTGGCGGACATGGCTGCCGCGCTGGAAGTCTTCAGGCTTCACTCCATCGAAGCGCAAAGGCTGAACCTCGTGGAGAAGCTGGCCGAGGAACTGCGCGGAAAGAACGACGAGCTGGAGAGCACGCTGGCGGAACTCCAGAAGGCGCAGGACCAGATCGTCATGCGGGAGAAACTGGCGGCCCTCGGCGAGCTCACCGCGGGCGTGGCGCACGAGATCCAGAACCCGCTGAACTTCGTCAAGAACTTCGCGGAGTCCTCGGAAGAACTCCTCGAGGAAATGAAGGAAGAACTCCCGGCGGCCGGCGGCACGATCGATGAGGAGCAGGACGGACTGATCCGCGAGATCGGCGGCGACCTTACGGAAAACCTGCGTCGGATCCGGGAGCATGGCGAGCGGGCCAACCGGATTGTACGCGACATGCTCCAGATGGGCCGCGGTTCGGGAGAGAAGCAATCGACCGACGTAAATGCCCTGCTGGAAGAACACGCCCGCCTGGCCTACCACGCCGCACGGGCATCGAACGCAGACTTCCAGCTTGAAATCCACGAAGACTTTGAGTCCGATCTGGGCGAGATCGAGATCGTCTCCCAGGAAATGGCCCGGGTATTCCTGAACATGGTGAACAACGCCTGTCACGCCACCAACGAGAAGCGGGAGGACCCGGACACGGAATCCGGTTACGTCCCCGGAATCTGGTTATCCACCCGCCGCGAGGAAGATCAGATCGTCGTCCGGATAAAGGACAACGGCAAGGGGATACCGTCCCACGTAATCGACAAGATCTTCAACCCCTTCTTTACCACCAAGCCTACCGACGAGGGCACCGGCCTCGGTCTGGCCCTGTCGAACGATATCGTCCGGGAACACGGTGGTTCGATCGTGGTGGATTCTGAACCGGGCCAGTACACCGAAATGGCCATCCGGCTACCTGTGGCCGCGGTCGAGACCGCGCCGGAAACCCCCGCCGCAACCCCTTCCGACCCATCAGCCTGAACAAGTTCGATGACCCGATAGTCCCTACCGGGTTCCGGGACGCCAGGAACGGAGCGTCAACGAGTTCAGAACGACGCTGACGCTGGAGCAAGCCATCATCGCCGCGGCGAATGCCGGGACGAGGAAACCCAGTGCCGCGAGGGGCAGTCCGATCACGTTGTAGATAAACGCCCAGAACAGATTCTGCTTGATTTTCCGAATCGTCTTCCGGCTCACGTCGATCGCCCCGGCCACCAGGGTCGGATCGGGTCTCATCAGCGTGATCGCGGCCGTTTCCATGGCCACGTCCGTACCGGAGCCCATGGCGATCCCCACGGACGCACGGGCGAGAGCGGGCGCGTCGTTGATCCCGTCTCCGACCATGCATACTTTGGCGCCGCTTTCCGACAGGCGGCTCACGATCCGCTCCTTTTCTTCCGGCGTAGCGGCGCCGTAGGTCGAGTCTATGCCGGCCTGCCGTCCGATACGCTCCACGACGGCCTCCGCGTCGCCGGATACCAGCAGGGGCTCGATCCCCAGCTTCCTGAGTCCATCCACCGCCAGGGCCGCATCGGGCCGCATCGCGTCGATGAGTTCGAATCGTGCGAGGAATGCACATCCGGCATCGGATCGGGATGCCAGCCAGACCAGGGTGGAACCCCCGCTATCGCGCGTACCGGGCGGCTCGATGCCCGGACAGCACTCATCGAAGAGCCTCCGGTTTCCCAGCAGGTAGCTCGCGCCTTCGATTTCTCCCCGGACCCCTTTCGCCACCACGCTCCTGAATCCACTTACATCGGCCAGGGCGATGTCCCGATCCGTGGCCGTGCGCAGAAACGCGGTGGCCAGGGGATGCTCGCTTCCCTGCTGCAGCGACGCGGCGATGCGAAGCAGATCGCTTTCGTTCCGCTCGGCCAGGGGCGTAACGGATGCGATGGCGGGCCGGCCTTCGGTCAGGGTGCCCGTCTTGTCGAAAACGACGTGCGTCAAGCCGTTGGCCTGCTCCAGGGATTCAATGTCCCTGATCAGAATGCCCGCCCGGGCCGCCACGCCCGCACCGGCCACGATGGCCGTCGGCGTCGCCAGGCCCAGCGCGCAGGGGCAGGCGATGACGAGGACGGAGACGGCATTGATCAGCGCAGGTTCAAGGCCGGCCCCCGACAGGACCCACGCGGCGAAGGTGATCAGGGCCAGGCCGACGACTGCCGGTACGAATACGGCGCTTACGCGATCCACCAAACGCTGGATGGCCGGCTTGGCAGCCTGTGCGCTTTCGACCAGGCGAATCACACGACCCAGCGTCGAATCGCTCCCTACGGCCCGGGCCTCGATCTCCAGGAAGCCATTGATGTTCATCGATCCGGCGATCACGGTGTCGGCCGGGTGTTTAGGCGCCGGGACACTCTCACCGGTGATGAGCGCTTCGTCGACTTCGGCCTCGCCCCGGAGCACGACGCCGTCCGCGGCCACCCGGTCGCCCGGACGGCAGATGACAACGTCCCCGGGCTGCAGGGCATGTACCGGCGTATCCCGCTCCGAGCCGTCCGCCGTGCGTACCCGCGCGGTAACCGGCCGGATCGCCAGCAGTTCCCGAATCGCCCGGCTCGCGCTGCGGCGCGCACGGCCTTCGATATGCTTGCCGATGAGTACGAGGGTAATGATGATTGCGGAGGCTTCGAAGTAGAGTTGGCCCGCCGCGCCGGCGCCCAGGCGGTAAACAAGGTAGGCGCTGTACGCATAGGCCGAAGTGGTTCCCAGGGCCACCAGGACGTCCATGTTCGCGCCGCCGCCGCGCAGCGCGTGGAAAGCGCTCCGGTAGTAACGGGCGCCGATGCCGATCTGCAGCACGGTCGCGAGCGTCGCTTCCGCGTATACCGGCATGTGCCCGTCGAAACCGGTCCAGCTCCGCAGCAGCCCGGCCAGCATCTGCAGCAGAAAAGGAATCGTTACGCAGATCGCGACGATCATGGCGACACGGTCCCGACGTGACTGTCCGGGGTCCGCTTCGGGCTCGTGGCGGTCGTCCTGAACAGCGGTCAGCCGGTACCCCGCGGCGGCCACGGGGCCGGACAACGCGTTGCCTTCCACGCCGGGCGCAACCGTCAGCGTCGCTCGTTCGAGGGCGAGGTTTACGTGGGCGGCAGCGACACCGGGGACCTGGGCGAGGACCTTCTCTACCCGCGCCGAGCAAGCGCTGCAGGTCATGCCCTCTACGTGGAATACGCGGGTTTCGGTATCCACGCCGAAATCCGTTCCCTGGGTGGAGGTCGACATGGCGCTGCTCGCGGTGCGGGGTGGTGCTAGTGGGAATGCAACGTGTCCAGCCCGTGCATGGTCTCGGATTCGAAATGGAAAAGCGCGTACGCGAGACCGATGCCGATCAGGAAGGCCAGGATGAGAATGCCGCGGTCATGGCTGTGAAACTGGATCTCGGGGAGCAGGTCGCTCAGGGAGATGCACAGGAAAACACCGGCGGCGAAGGCCATGACGTACCCTATGACATGCATTTCGTCGAGTTGACTCAGGAGGCCGACGCCAAAAAAGGTCAATACAGTGACGAGCGGACAGAGCAGGGCGAATCCGATGTTGGTCAGCGTGCAGGCCCGGTTCTTGTAACCGGACACCCGCATCAGCCCGATGATGGAGTACGCGTCCAGGGGCTTATGCATCATGATTGCCAGAAACACGCCCAGTCCCGCGAGCATTGTGCCCCCGTCGTGCATCAAGCCGACACGCATGCTGGCGCCGAGGGCGATCCCCTCGGTGATGGTATGCAGGCCGAGGCCCGTGGCGACGCCGAACACGCTTCTGGGGTTGACCTCCATCGCGCCCTGGTGGGCGTGGTGGTCGTGGTGGTCGTGATGGCCCTGGTGATCCGTACCCGGGACCGCTTCCTGGTCGAATTCGTGATGATGAAACCGGAAGATCCGCAGTAGGACGATGATCATGATGACGCCCAGCACCGCGCAACCCACGGCGATTTCACCGGCGTAAGGACCGGGGATGTCCTCCAGGCTGTGCAACAGGAGATGATACATGGCGACGCCCAGGAGAAACCCCGCTACGAGACTCATGACCAGTTGCGTCCTGGTATGGGTCATAGTGACGATGGCCGAGAGCTTGCCGCCGAGCAGGGACACGGTGAAGATCGCCGCCGAATATACGAGGAGGAGCAACAGGATATCGTTCATCTAGAAGAAAATCATGAGCAGGGCAATGGTGATCAGGCCGCCGACCATGAACCCCAACGCGCTTACGACCCCGGAAACGGTGGCCGAATCCGCAAGGCGGAAGGTCTGTTCTTCTATGGTAAACAAGACCTGTGAGCGGTTGATTTCACCGTCGACGAATCGTTTAAGCGCCTTTTCGGCGCCGTGGGCTTCCTTCACGGAAACCACAGCCACCAGGATCATCGTCATGGCGGAGGCCAGGGTGCCCAGGGCGAAGGCAAGCAGCGATAGCAGGCTGAACCAGTGGTAGGAGGAACCCTGGTCGCCCGTCGCCGCGCTCATGAAGCCGATGATCAGCGCGGCGCCGCCCGCGTTGCCGAACAAAAGAAGGCGGGCCGATTCGGTGATCATTCTGAACATGGTGCCGCGTCGGAGCGCAACGACCTTGTATAGTTCGCGCAGCCACTCCTCGCCGATTTCCTCGACGGTGAACTCATCTACCTTCTTCAATGGCTGTACCTCGCTTGCAAGTTGTTATTCGCCCAGGTTGGTGAGCCGGATATAGGTGGATCCGGCATTCGTACCCGGCGGAAATTCCAGGCTCCAGTCGTCCAGCATGACTTTTTCGGGCGACAGCGCGACACTCAGGAAGTGCTCCCTGGTCAATTCGCCGCCCATGCGTTCGAGCACGTCGATGACGTATCTTCCGAGGATGTAACCTTCAAAGGCCACCTCGTTCACCAGGGTCGCCACGGATTCAGCCTGGCCGTATTCCGGCCGCAACGCGTTTCTGAACCGTCGTGCGATCCGGCTGCTGTTGCTGTTCGGGTCCGGAATCACCTCGGTCACCAGGATCCTTTCACTGCGGTTTTCCACCATCTTTTTCAGTTCCTGGGAAAGGACGAATGAGAGATTTGCCACGATGTAGTCGTGACCCAGCGAGTGGGACAGGTTAATGATCTCGGAGTTCGCGGCGTACGACCCCACGATCAATATGGCATCGAGGTCTGCCTTGGAGATCATGAACAGGCCCGCGTGGACCGCGTGGGTATTCCGTGAATGGGCGGTCTTGGCAAGTATCGGGAGGTCATGGGCTTCGAGGGCGATCTGGAAGTTCTTCAGTACCGATCGGCCGAAGGAATCGTCCTGGTAAATCACGCCGAACCGGTTCTTGCCCAGGTCGTTTACGATGTAATCGACCATGGTCACGACTTCGTCCAGGTACGCCGCCCGCAGGTTGACGACGTTGGGGAACCGGTCGAAATTGCGGAGAAAATCCGCACCGGTGAAGGGCCCGACAAAGGGGATGTCGGCACTGCGCAGCACGGGAGCGATCCGCTTGGCGGTCGGCGTTCCCACGCCGCCGATCACCGCGAACACGTCGTTCTCCGCCGCAAACCGCTCGGCGTTGGCGGCGGCCTGCTCGGGTTCATACCCATCGTCCAGCGATAGCAGCCTGAGCGTTCTTCCGTTGATGCCTCCTGCGCGGTTCAGTTCTTCGAATGCCGAAAGGATGCCCGCGCGGTAGTACAGGCCCAGGTTACGGTTGGGACCGGTGAAGCACGCGCTCTGGCCGAACACGATGGTATTGGAGGTTACGCCGGTCTCCGCCCGGACCGGCGATGTGTGCGCCAGCGCAGCGATGACGAGCGCGGCCGCCAGCGACATAAGGCCGTACAGTCTGTTGCCAGGGATCACGCTATTGCTTTGGATCACTTTGGCTCCCTTCGGTACCCGTTTTTTCTTCTTCTTCGCTTTCTTCCTCGTGCATGGTTTCGGCCAGCGCTTTTTTACCGGTCTGACTCGCCTCGTCTATGCTGCTGGTCGTCACGTGACCGTGGCTGAAAATGGACGGCGTGTCGAAAATGAGCGATCGCGGCGCGGCCACCGGCAAATGATCCCGTTCCGAGTTTCGGCTGTGGAACCTTCCATCGATGAGGAATCCATCCCGGTCGATGTTCTCATACCGGTGGATATCCGGTGGAAGCGTCGAGAAAACCGGCCTGTCCAGGGAATCGGGACCGGTAGCGGCCAGGGCGCCCGGAGAGTCGAAAGCCAGGTCGGCGGGCGTCAGTCCCGATCCATCGTCGATGAGATTAACCTCGATATTCGCGTCGTTGCCGGGATTGACCGCCGCCAGGTTCGCCTCGGCGAAGATCGTGCGCATGCGCTGCCAGTACCGGGTGATACCGACCTGGGCCGGCTGCCTTCGGTATTCGGCCAGCAGCCTGGTGAAGGCCCCGGCGCTGCTCTCGGCCTGGAGGACCCGTTCCCGCGCCGTGGCCCGGGCATCCATGATGATCGCTTCCGTCTGCCCTTTCGTCCGGGCGATGAGCTTCTCCCTGCGCTGATTGGCGTTGCTGATGGACTGCATGCGTTCTGAAATGGCGTCATTGACGTCCCGGAACGCTTCCACGGTCTCCTCGATGGGACGGATGTCCACGATGTTCAGGTCGACCAGCTCGATGCCGATGTCGATCGCCTCCAGGCGTCCTGCGAGGTAGTCATGGAGGTGGCGCTCGATGATACTCCGGTTGGACGTCAAGATCAGGTCGATGAAGTTCTGCCCCACGATGTTGACCATTTCCTCCCGCACGATCATGGTCATCAGCATCGTCGGGTCCGTAACCGCGAAGAGGTAGCTTCGCAGGTTATCGATCTTGTACTGCACGGCGACGTCCAGCTCGACCAGGTTCGTGTCGCCGGACAACAACGTGACGTGCGTATCCCCCATCGTTGCTTCGCTGACGATGGGCACGCGGACGATGCGCTTTACCTTGCGGATGTGGGTTTCGTAGATGAACGGCACGCAATAGTGGATACCGGGGCCGATGTTTTCGTCCACCACCTTGCCGAACCGTACGAGGACGCCCTGTTCTTCTTTTTTGACGACGTAGAACCCGCTCGCCAGCACGCCGGCGACGGCCAGGGCGGCCAGGCTCCAGAACAGCCGGTTCCAGCCGAAGGTCCGGGCCGCGTCGAACAGGGCGTAGATGACGCGCGTGCTATAGGGTAAAGGCCGGTTTTCGTTTGCCATGGACTTAAGCGCTCGTTTACCGGGGAACCGTTCGGCTGTCCAGGTACCTGAACAGCTCGTTGTCGGCCGGCAGCATGAGGGTCGTGTTCTTGTCGATGATCAGGTCGTAACTGTCGAGTGCACGGATGAACCGGTAGAAGGCCGGGTCATTCCGATAGGCCCTGCCGAGTAGCGCCATCGCTTCCGCCTCGGCCTCGCCGAGAATGGCCGTGGCTTCCGCGTGGGCTTCCGCCATGAGCTTTTCGTGTTCGTTGATCGCCAGCGCTTCGATGCGTATGGCCATCTCCTCACCCTCGCTCCGGTAGCGGGCCGCGATGCGCGCGCGCTCCGAGATCATGCGCTGAATCACGGCCGGGCGGTTCTCCACGGGAAGCGTATACTCGATGATCCCGGCTTTCAGCACTTCGATCCCGTAGTTCGCACTGGCGATCGGCGCGACGCTGCCGAGTATGTCGCGGGCCGCTTCGTGCAGGTCTTCGTGTTCCAGCCCCAGGCTGATGAAGGCGTCCCGGGCCTTGTTGCTGATTACGATTCCGCTGCTCGACAGATAGAGGTCACGCAGTCGCTCAGTGGCGTTTTCGCCGGTACGAATCGCCTCCACGTAGAGGATGGGGTCCACGATGCGCCAGAGCAGGTAGCCGCTGATCAGGATGTTCTTCTGGTCTTCGGTAATAAGCTCATGGGACACGTCGGTCAGCGTCTGCAGCCTTCGGTCCACTTTGTAGACTTTCGAGATCGGGCGGGGCCACTTGACGTGCAGTCCCGGTTGCTTCACCGGAGGTGAAATCCGGCCGAAGTTCGTCAGGACTCCCTGCTGGGTCTCGTTGATCATGTAGAAACAGTCGTAGACGATCGCCGCCAGCACGAGCGCGACGATGGCCTTCCGGATGCCACGTCCTTTACCGGTCATTTGCCTTTACCTCCTGTCGTGGCCGTCCGGGGAGGCGGCCTCCGCCGTTCTCTTCTTCCAGATCGCGACCTTGTTGAAACTCTGTCGGTTGGGCACGATGATCTTGGGGTTGCCCGCGAGTGCGGTTTCCAGCTTCTCGCGCCAGAGCATGTTCCTGAGGACTTCCGGCGCAGTCTGCATTGCCGATGAAATGACCATAATGGCATCCGCTTCCGCCGCGGAGGTCGCCACCTTCCTGAAAGCTTCTCCATCGGCCTGTTCTCTTTCATACTCGGCGTTGCCATAGGCACGCGGCACCAGGGAGACCATGAACCTCTGCGCGTTGACGATGATCCGCTCCCGGTCTTCCTGGGCGCTGGAGATCTCCCGGAACGAGTTCATCGCTTCCGCGGCCGGAGTAATGTCCAGCAGGCTTACCTTCACGAGATCGACGGTGTTTAGAATGGTCTTGTCTCCATGCATGTCGGCGTCCACGACGAAGAGATTCGTCAGTTCGTCGACCATGTCCGCCCGGTATGCGGTAAGCAGGCGATCGAGGTCGCGGGCATTGATGAAAGTGCGCAGGTGCTCGCGGACCGCGTCTTCAATGATCTCTTCCGGGTCAACCGTACGGTAATGGTACGTGTACGGGTCTTTCACGCGGTACTGGACGTCCAGGGTGAGCGTGAGCATGTTCAGGTCGCCCGACACGTACTCGTACGGTGTATCGGACATGATGGATTTCACTTCCTTGACCGGCCACTTGTCCACCTGCACCATGGGGCGGGGTGCCAGGTAATGCAGCCCGGGCTGGAGGTCTTTCCAGTATACCTGTCCGAACAACAGGCCGTATCCGACGTGCCCGGGGGGCACGGTCGTGAACCCGCTGCCGAGGAACAGGACCAGCAACAGGCCCCAGAGCATCATGCCCATCGGCGTGGCGGGCGAGACCGTACCCCGGAAGGACCGGTCCCGCGTCAGCCGCTTCCAGGCGTTACGCCAGGGCCTGGACAACGGACGGACGTTGACCATCATGTCTTCGTACCCTCTGCGCATGGCGCCCGCGCGGTACCGCCAGAGGATCAGCGCGATTAACAAGATCGCGCCGCCCCACTGAATGAACTGGATCGCGGGGGATTCGGAAGGGAGCAGGTTGACCGAAATCGTGAAGCCCGTCGCCAGCAGCATGAAATCGATGGCGATGCCGATCACGGCGGTAACCACGATGACGGTGGTCACGTAGATGGCCGCGAAACGCGCACCGAATTGGCTCATGATGATGGCGATGGTGCTCGTGTTGGTAGCCGGTCCGGTCATCAGGAATATCAGCGCGGCGCCGGGGCTCACGCCTCGGGCCACCAGCGCGGCCGCGATCGGTGTGCTGGCCGAAGCGCAGATGTAGAGGGGCACGCCTACGATGATCATGACGGGGTAGGACAGCCAGCGCGCATACTCGTTCGACATCAGGTCGGCCGGAATGACGAGGAAGAGCACGCCGCCCAGTGCGATACCGACGAGCAGCGCGAAGAGGATATCGTCGGCGATCTCTACAAAGCCGTAGTGCATGATGTGTTTGACGATCTTCTTGAAATCGAGGCCGGGATATTCCTCCGCCACCCGATCCACTTCGACGGCCGCACTGGACTTTTTCGCCTGTTCCCCGGCGATTTCGCGGTAGAATTCGGGTTTGATCCACGATCCGAACTTCCAGGTGGAGGCTACGGTGGTAATACTCTTGATCCATCGCGCCATCAGGACCTTCATGGCGGCGGGACTGACGTAGCAGTCGTCCTTGTCCGAAATCAACGGATCGTGGACCCCGTGTTCATGATCATGATCGTGATCATGGCCGTGATGGTCGTGATCATGGTGATCGTGATCATGGTGATCGTGATCTTCCTCGCCCGGCTTGACTTCACCGTTGTCGTCCCGGATCAGGCCGATGCAGAAAATACCCGCCACGACGGCCGTGACGAAACTGATGAAGGGGCGTACCACGGCGGCGATGAACCCGAAAAACGCGTTGGTGACGAGGATGGAGTCCGCTCCGGTTTCCGGCGCGGTAATCAGGAAGGCCATGCAGGACGACCGGGAAGCGCCTTTCCGGCGCATTTCGGCCACGACGGGGACGACGGAACAGCTGCAGAGGGGGATTGGCACACCGACCGCGGAGCTGACGGAGACCGACCGGAGGCTGTCGTCCTGGAGCCATTTGAGGATCGCTTCCCGGGAGATGAACACGTGGATCAGCCCGGAAAGCAGCAGACCCAGGATCAGCATCGGCCCCAGCAACAGGAACGACATCCAGATGAAGTCGAAATACGCGGTAAGGGAATTTGCCAGCGTAACGCCCATCAATTCATCTCCCGCTACCATCTCCCGCTGTTTTGACTGACGCGGATACCTCGGGTTCTTGTTTCTCAGGTCATGAATGCGGGACGATCAGACCGATGCAACAGGTATCGGTGAAACGATATACGCGCGGTAGATACGCATATAAGGTGATAATACCGAGAGAACCTAAAAGCGCAAAGGAAATGTTTGGAACGGAAAACAGATTCGTGTTCGATCCGGCCGAGTGTTGCATCCAGGCCGTCCGGACGCTTGACAAACGGCGAGACTTCCCCTTGATCTGCCGTATTGTCCAATATAACATGTTAGCCGGTGGAAAGCATGAGCTGGTCCGATGATCGGAGACCCTCGTTATGGATTTCGACGCATACGACCTGGACAGCGCTTTCTACGACGAGATGTTCCTCCCTGACGGGACACCGCACGCTCATTGCCTCGGTCTGCACGAATCACTGCTCCGGCTTCCCGTCGAAGAACTCGTTCGCATGCAGGAACGGGTCACGCATTCCTTTTCCAGCGAAGGCATCACGTTTACGGTATACGGAGGAGATGAAGCCGGCGAGCGCATCATGCCCGTCGACTGCCTTCCCCGGATCCTGCCCGCCGAAGAATGGCGGCAGCTTGAAGCCGGACTTGGCCAGCGGCTGCAGGCGTTGAACCGGTTTCTCGCCGACGTTTACGGTCCCGCCCGCATCGTCGATGACGGGGTCGTCCCGGTCGACCTGGTGCGCGGCTGTCCCCAGTACCGCGTCGAAATGCGGGGGGCGCCCGTGCCGCACGGGACGTATGTCGCGGTCTGCGGCACAGACCTGGTCCGCACGAATGAAGGATTCCACGTGCTCGAGGACAACCTGCGCGTGCCATCCGGCGTATCCTACATGGTCGCCAACCGGAAAGCGGTCAAGGCCAACCTGCGCAGGCTCTACCGCAGCTGCAGGGTGCGGGAAGTCGAGCAGTACGGGCGCCTGCTCCGCGAAACGCTAAAGGAACTTGCGCCTCGCGGGGAAGACGATCCTTGCGTGGTGCTGCTGACGCCCGGCGTATACAATGCGGCGTTTTATGAGCACATCTACCTGGCGCACGAGATCGGGGCGACCCTGGTCGAGGGCCGGGACCTGCTGGTCGACGGCGGTTTTGTGTACATGCGCACCACTTCGGGGTTGCGGAAAGTGGACGTCATCTACCGCCGGGTGGACGACGATTTCCTGGACCCGCTCGTATTCCGGCCGGACTCCCTGCTGGGCCTGCCGGGCCTCATGGGCGTCTACCGGGCCGGGAACGTCACCCTGGTGAACGCGCCGGGCACGGGCGTCGCGGACGACAAGAGCGTGTACGCATACGTTCCCGACATGATACGATACTACCTGGCCGAAGAACCGCTGCTACCGAACGTGAAGACCTATATCTGCCGCCGGCCGGAGGACCTCGAATTTACCCTGGACAACCTGCGGGAACTCGTCGTGAAACGGGTGGGTGAATCGGGGGGATACGGCATGCTGGTCGGGCCGGAATCGACGCCCGATGAACGGGAAGCCTGCGCCCGTGATTTGCGGGAAAACCCCGCGGACTTCATTTCGCAGCCCGTACTGGACCTTTCGCGCGCGCCGTGCCTGATCGGTGGCCGAGCTGCGGCGCGGCACGTGGATCTGCGGCCCTTCGTGCTCCATGGCCGCGAGACCCGTATCGTGCCGGGTGCGTTCTGCCGAGTCGCGCTGCGAGAGGGCAGCCTGGTCGTGAACTCCAGCCAGGGAGGCGGAGGCAAGGACGTCTGGGTACTGGGGGACTGAATGCTTTCCAGAAGCGCACAGGGCCTGTACTGGATGGGCCGGTATCTCGAGCGCGCCGCGCACCTCAGCCGGCTGATGCAACTGCAGGTGGAAACGCTGGTGGACCGTCCGCTGCGCGAAATCCATTTCGGATGGAACCGCGTGTACAGCAGCATGAACCAGTCCCCGCCCGCCGGTACGCTGGAAGCCTTCGGGAACGACGACTACGCGCTGGCCGACTCCTATACCCTGGCCGATCACCTTACTTTCGAACCCACGAATCCGGATTCCATATGGAACTGCTTCGCGTTCGCCCGGGAGAACGCACGGCAGGTCCGAAACTACATCAGTGCCGAGATGTGGCTTTCGTTGAACATGACTTTCCTGCGATTGCAGGGATTGACCATTCAGGAGATATGGAAGACGGCCCCGGAGTCTTTCTACGCGGGTACGGCAAAGGATATCGCCACCTTCACCGGCGTGGCCGAGGCGACCATGTACCGCGATGAAGGCTGGCATTTCATCCAGCTGGGCAGGTTCATGGAACGGGTGCAGCTTTCCGCATCGATCCTGTTGTCTCAAATTGCGGCGCAGGACGGCCAGGACGAATCGTTCGACGCGGACTGGGCGAACCTGCTGCACGTGTTTCGTGCCTTCGACGCCTACGTGCACACCTACAGCGTAGTGGTACAGCCCGGACAGGTGCTCGATCTGATCGTAACGGACGAATTGCTTCCGGGCTCCGTGCGTCGGTCCCTCGACGCGACCGCCTCCGTGCTTGACGCCATTGGACCGGGTCCATCGCCCGGCGCGGGCACGGAAGCGGCGGCGCTCAGTGCCTCCCTTTGTGCGGTTGTCCGGGATGGCGGGAAGGACGTTACGGCCTGGAGCGTCACGCTGGAACAGGTGAATGGCGACAGCCGGAAGCTTCACCAGCAGATCATGGACGCCTATATCGCCTATCCCCTGGAATCCCTGCCCGTACGCTGACGCCATGGTCAAAAACGTGCGATACCGGATCAAGCATGTCACGATGTACCGATATGGCTTCCCCGTGCGGAACTGCGCGATGTCCCTGGCGCTCAGACCGCTCGAGGACCGCAGGCAGCGCGTCTCCGCGTTCCGGATCGAGACGGAACCGGAAGGCTCGATCTTTCCGGTCTCGGACGCCTTCGGCAATACACGCCACCAGCTTCACCTGAACCGCGATCACCGGTCGCTGTCCATCACCGCGCGCTCCATGGTTGGCGTTACACCAGGGGCCGCACCGCCTGAGGAATGCGAAGAAGACGCCTGGGAGACCATCCGGGGCTGGCGCGACTCGTTCCACCAATGGGACTTTATGGATCACAGCGGCCTGGCCCTTCCTTCGCCCGCCCTGGAGAGGTTCGTGCAACAGAGCGGCATAGCACCCGCGGGAGACCCGCTGGCCGCGTTGAAACGGCTGTCCGGTGCACTCTTCGAACGCTTCGAGTACGTGCCCGGGAGCACCACGATCTCTTCAACGATCGAACACATCCTGGATACCGGTCGGGGCGTATGCCAGGATTACGCCCACGTCATGATCGCCGTCGCGCGGACCTGGGGCATTCCCGCCCGGTACGTATCCGGCTATCTCCACGACGAATCCGCGGCTGGCGGGGCAGGCGGAGGGGG